>OMOF01000764.1 GCA_900290375.1 Candidatus Desulfosporosinus infrequens | reverse complement strand
AGAATATACTGCGAACTCCCCAAGTTTCAGTCAGATAGCCGCCAATTAGCGGTCCAAGCAACATGCCACCAACGGCTCCTGTAGAAAGTGTACCTAATGCCCAACCAGCACGTTCTTTGGGTGCTTGGGTTGCAATTAGCGTTATCGAGGCAGAAACAAAACCTGATACCGCCCCTTGCAAGAGCCTTAGCCCCACTAATTGATAAACATTCTGTACAAATCCCATGCATGTTATAACAATCGCCATACCTAAACTGGCACGTAATAACATAGGTTTTCTCCCATATTTGTCCGCTGCTTGCCCCCAAAGGGGTGAAACAATTGCCATCACAATAAAGGTCACACCAAATGTAATCCCCGACCACTGTTCAATACTTTCAATATTTGTTACTCCCAAATGTTCAATATAGAGAGGTAGAACTGGAGCAATTTGGCTTAAGCCTATCGCCGTCGCAAAGCACCCCAACCAACACACGAATAAATTTTTCTTCCAAAGTTCCATACTATCATCCTCTTCTTTTACATCTTAACTTTCTGAAATACCACGAATGAAAATGTTAACCAATCTTTGATAACTTTCCTCTCGATCTAGGGGGGCCGAAAACCATCCTGCCTCTTGTAACGATGCAAAACCATGCATTAAACTTCGTAACCCGCGAATGGCATGTGTCTTATCACTAGCACTCAAATTATATGGTTCTAGCACCATAGAAAGGACCGCCATCAATTGTTGAATTGCTGCCTGAAGTTCTAAATTTTCACGATCTGGGGATGAAACAATGGCCCGATACAAACCTGGCCTTTCTTTGGCAAACAAACGATATGCGTTAGCGATGGCCACAATCGCATCTTGGCGTGCCTTACCAATGGCAGCATCACTGATTGTAATGCGCAGTTGATTTGTCCCCCAAATTGCTAATTGCCCTTTTAGTTCAGGCAAACCATTAATATGATTATATAAAGATGGCTTGCGAACGCCCACATGCTCCGCTACTTCCGTAAGAGTAACCTGATCTAACCCCTTCAAATCAGCGATTTCTGCTGCAGCCTTGATAATAACCTGACGATCCAATTTAATCCGTGTACACAAACGCTTCACCAACTTTCGATTTACATCTTACCTTAATAACTCACTAAACTAATGATTGTAATTATAAAACTAACGTTGTTAGTTTGTCAATCTATAAATAGAATAAAAGCAAGAGCTTCTACCTATATATAAGTAAAAAACTCTTGCCTTTTATAAGTG
>OMOF01000207.1 GCA_900290375.1 Candidatus Desulfosporosinus infrequens | reverse complement strand
GGGAATACAATTGAACAAGCAATTGAGAAATCCGGCAGACAGGTAGTTAAGGTAATACGCGAGGAAAAGGTTAAAGGTGGAGAAGTAGTTTTCTTTTATAAAAGTATTAATGGAGGAAAGGATTACACAATGGCTGCAGGATATATAAAAAAGACGCTTTGGGGATAGGAGTGGGTAATAGGAGGGGAGGGTTTACATGCGGGACTAGGGCGATCAATAACAGCTCAATATTTTCCCCCTACTCAAAACACTCCTTTTCCGTTAGCTTTTGGAGATGTTTCCGATCCACAAATTGTTCGGATTAGTGTACAGACTGAAATAGGAACTACAGATAAAGAAACGAGTATCGTTGAAAATGGGACGACTATGATATGGTATGTATTTCTTAATCCTTCAGATGGCCATCTAACAACGGTCATAGGCCAGTCCCAGAGTGGGCAAATCCTATTTGCCGAAAATATCAGTTTGCTGCAATCTACCAAGAGGTAGACTAATAATAAAAGATTATCTTTGCTCCGACTTCAAATAACAAGAGCACTAGCGTCCTTATTGATCAGAATGCTGGTGCTTTCCGTAACAACAGTTATAGGACTCAAGTTCAGTAATTACAGGTAGATAAGCTTCCTATATCCATATTCCAGTTAGGCTAATAATGGTAAGTTCCGACAAACCCAGGTTTAAAGAGAATTTGTAGGATAACTGGAAGTTGATTTGACGTCTGTTATCAGACGCAATAAGTAAAATAAAGGTAATACTTCATCAATGACGAATGATTTAAATATTCCTGTAACATGGTGTGCCTAAAGGGGTAAATCCCCGAAATTACTTTCGGGTATCCATAGTATTTAGGAGATTAACCGAAGGTAAATTTTAAGTAATCCCGAAGTTCTTCGGAAGGAGCATACATAAGCTGTCTTATACAATATGATATTTTTAAAAGGGTGAAATTTATGAATTTATTATTTATTATTATAGGCTGTCTTCTTGTATTTGTTGGGCTATTCATGAAAATAACAAAAAAAATTGAATTGATAAGTCGATTGGATAAAAGAAAAAAATATAATAGGGATAAGTTATCTGCGTTTGCAGGAAATAATCTAATATACATGGGTCTATTAGAAATTTTATTGGGCATTATTACTTTAATTTGTTTTTCGAAAACAAGAAATAAATCCATTATTATAGGAATAATTATTACCTATATAGTAATACTAACATTTTTCTCATTTAGAGTTACCCTTAGTTTAAAAAACTATGAAATATCTAAAGAGGATGGAAGTAATTAAATAAACACTAATTCACATAATTCTTATTTCGTACAGGTACAAATGGGCAGGTTGAACTTCACAAAATCCATACAACTAGATAAGTTTGTCCATCTTTGGATGTTGAATATTGAGGTAACAGATAGTAGTTCTCAGATAACTAGGTGTAATGCCCCCGCTTGTCAAGACACGATTTTGAAATATTTAAGATAAACTCCTTTCCTCACAATCGGTCTAGTTTTCTTACCTAGTTGTGGAAACCCACTTTGATGATTGCTATACCGCCTGATCGTCTTCTTTATCTTGAGCATAATAGATGTTGGCAGGAGTAGCATACTCTAGTGACTGGTGTGGCCGGTTCCAATTGTAATGCTTCATATAACTCTTAGTCATTTGCTTCAATTCAAAGACACTCTCGGGCGCTTCCGGATATAAACGCTCCCATTTGTAGTTGCGAAAGAAGCGTTCGATTCTCGCATTATCTCTAGCTCGGCCCTTGCCATTCATGCTGATCCGAATGGTTTCTTTGCTCTTAATACACTCAATATAAGCCTTTGAAGTGAATTGACTCCCTTGATCGCTGCTATACTGAATTCGTCATAGTTCTGACTATGTTGAAAAAGAAACTATGACGAAAAGTGTTAAATAGTGCAGTGTCACTAAGGGTTTATTCAAAAAAATCGGCATAGTTTCATAGTTGTTTTAAGCAAGCATATACCAGGATCATGGAAATACATTGCCACGAAAGCGAAGCTACAGCAAAAACGTTTTATGATTCCGTTACCGTCGATATGCTGTATGACCCAACGATAAACCACGCTGAAAACTTCAGAAATATTATCTCGCCTCTACAGCTTTGACAAAAAACTATGCCGAATTTTCCAAAGTAAACCCAGGTGATTCAGCACCTTAGAACATTTTTCGTTATAGTTTCATTTTCAACATAGTCGGAATTCATGATTTCAGGTGCTCCGTGGGTCTTTAT
>OMOF01000482.1 GCA_900290375.1 Candidatus Desulfosporosinus infrequens | reverse complement strand
GGAGCAATTGCAGAGTGGGAGACACCTGGCAGAGATGGCTCTGGACATGTTGCTATCGTTCGCGCAATATTGGCAGACCGTATTATTATCGAGGAAAACAATGCTGGTAAGGTCGTTGATAGTCGTATATTCTCAATTGATGGAAAAAGATACAAATCAGAAGTAACGGATGGTTGGGGCAAAACAACGATTCGCGCAATAAAATATGATGATATGATGAAAGTAGATAACCGTTTTTTTGCGGGATACATTTGGCCAATGCGTCAAACGGATTATGATAAAAATCCAACGAATTACCAAATAAGCTATATCGATCAAATGGCGATTAAAGAACCACGTTACAAAGGATTTAGCGAGTATTGGGGACCAGCATATATACTCAAAGAGTTTGATAAAATAGCTACAGCACCAGGCGTCAACTGGAGAGGTTCTGTAAATAAGTGGATTGATAATGCACAAGCGGCTGGCTGGATCACTAAAACAGATTCACATGATGCAAAAATAGGCGCATTAGCAATAAGATTCAATCCAACTAAGAATCTAGTTAAAGTTGATATTGTAAGGGATATAAAAACTAATACACTGGTTGTCGATTCTCGTAGCGGTGATTTACGCCCCTATACAATGACGTTAGAAATGGATGATTTGAAAAATGGTAAGGACGGTTTTAATTTTCTTGGATATATATGGCCTGTAAGAGAATTAATCTAGCCACTCTTCCCTTCGAGGGAAACAATAGCCCCTACTAGGAATTCTTCCTAGTAGGGGCTATTTCCATCTCAGATTATCACCAACTAAAAAAACGATTTCTATCGCTATATTAAACGCACTAAAGATTTGCTATGTTTGTCAGGATGAACACTACAAGCTTAACACTTAACCTCCGCTTTTCATAATATCCTGACGCGAAATCTATCGTACATTCAATGTATTTCTTCAATCTCGCTTTGGAAAAACATTCGATATTAGCACTCCCTATAGAATGCGAGTTTAATTCTTCAGATTATTCTGCAAAGCAGGATTTTAGCAGAAAGTAGGGAAATATGTAAAATAAAAGAACGGGGAGGTACTGACATGAAAAGAGGGATTATCGGTGGTCTGGCAGTCATGGTAGTAGCGATAATCGTGGTATGTTATAGTTTTTTCGAAAAAAAAAGCGATATTATCATTGCCAGTGCCAATCCTATGAGTGGTAGTTCAGCTCAATTTGGTGATATGAAAGTCAAAGCGATGCAGTTAGCTGTCGATGAGGTAAATGCCAAGGGCGGCATAGCTGGTCGGAAGATTAAACTGCAAGTCGAAGATGACGCAAGTGATGCAAAGGTAGCACATAGCGTTGCAGAACGTTTGGCATTAGATAAGAATGTGATTGCGGTAATCGGCCATTGGA
>OMOF01000302.1 GCA_900290375.1 Candidatus Desulfosporosinus infrequens | reverse complement strand
CATTCTTGTTCGTCGTTTGATTTCATTGCAATTTCCAATTATAATTTTATTGTTCTTGGATATTAAGTTAAATTCGTTGCAGGAAATAACCATGACCATATCTATTCCATTTGCATCAACAATACTTATGTTTTCCGTTGACACGTTAATCCCGTTTGGTAAAACTTAAGCCACGTCACCAAGAGCGATTCACGGAAGGCCAAGGATACTGATAATGATAAGTTCACCTTTAGAGTTTGGCTGGTGAAGGTCGGCATGGTTGGCGATGAATATAAAATTGCTAGGAAGGTTTTGATTGAGAGGTTAGAGGGCAATTCAGCCTTTCAAAGTGTGTATTATAAAGTTATATAATTGGCAATAAGAAATCAACTCTTATAACGGGAGTCCGAGGAAAAAGTGGAACACCGCAACTCTCTTGAATAAAGCACTGGAAGGTGCTGTTTCAAAAGGGGCAGAGACAGAACTCATTCATCTTTATGACCTTAATTATAAAGGCTGTATCAGTTGTTTTGCTTGCAAACTAAAAGATGGTAAAAGTTATGGCAAGTGTGCTCTAAACGATGATTTGTCACCAATTTTTAATAAGATTGAGGATGCTGACGCACTAATTTTAGGTTCACCTATATATTGGGGAGCTGCTACAGGCGAGATTAGATCATTCATAGAAAGGTTGATGTTTCAATACTCGGTATATGATCCTGATCGTTCTACTCTATTTAAGAAGAAAATATCGACAGGTTTTATTTATACTATGGGTGTAACTGAGAGTCAGCTGGAAGAAATAGGTTATGAGAAGAATCTTAAAATTATGGAGATGGCAATGAAGAGAATATTTGGAGCATCAGAATCATTATTTGTTACTGATACCTATCAGTTTGACGATTATTCAAAATATGTTTCAACATTGTTTAATGAAGAGAAAAAGGCGAAGAGACGAGAAGAGGAATTTCCAAATGATTGTAAGAAAGCCTTTGAAATGGGAGTAAGATTTGCTTCAACAAAATAATAAAGGAAATCTGTAAAGATATATAGCTGTCTTAGCTTAGGTTTATAGTAAGAAAATGAATATTAATCTGTATTTGGAGCCGATAATATGGCTCTTTTTATTTTGTGAAAGATATGAAGCATCAAGGAAGTGAAGATATTTAAATTGGCTAAATATAGCATACTTAAAAGTTTTTACGCTCAGGATCCTGGCAGCAGTTCCGAATTTCAATTATTGCCCAACAAGCGTAGAACTCGGGGCGAACTTTTGAGTAAAAAATGGCCAGGCTTTCAGAAAGTATTTGAAATTGGTTAGAATTGAGTTCTTACCCTGGAAAAGAGAAAGGCGTTAACATAAAGAACCAGTTCGTTGACAAAGGTTATAATTTAACTAGTAAATCCCTATTCGGTGTGATAAATTAATAATTAAGAGAGAAACATATCAATTAACTTTTAGAAGGTAGGATGTGGTCATATGAATGAAGTTGATGCCCTAATCAAAGAAAAGCTTATTCCTATGCGTAAAAGATTGGTTGAAGGTCTATTACAGAAACATCCTCATATCCTGGGTATGGTAGACAAGTATCTGACCGGGAAAAATAACAAAATTGGGATGCGGGTTACAGAAAATGGTGTCACAGTCGGCGAATACACATGCCATCTAGGAGGTCTGCAAGTTAGTGATGTTGAGTGCGGAGTGTTATCATCGGAGTTGCACTACCCGTTTGGAATTCTAAGACCCTATCTAATTATAGAGAAAGATGTCATGGAAAAAGTGTTGAACGAAGAATATAGTTTCAGCGTCGAACCGATTGCCACGACCTTGAAATTCATGCCGGATATTACGATTAAATTTCAGAAATAACTGAGCTGTCTCAATTTTAATGGCACGCTTAACATAAGGAACTCCGCGAGGGGTTCCTTTTTCAATTGGATTCATCAAACTTGAGGAATATTACAGGAGGTTACATATGAGCACAGGTATCTTAAGAACATTCTATGCAAGCACCGCATGGAAGAAATGCCGTGATGGTTTTTTTAATGCCAAATTCGGACTGTGCGAAGACTGCGGATCGCTTACAATAGGTGCAAAAAGAAAGCAAGGTATTGTAAAATCTTATGTTTGCACTACCTATAATAAATATGGTAAAGCCTATTGTTCAGGTCATAAGATAAGTCATGATGATCTTGATATTATAGTATAGTATTTGAGCAACTTGAAGTTCTTTACCAAAGTGGACTTCTCAAACTGGATAACCTTGACAAGAGTCTTGAGCAGAGACAGCAATCTAACAAGGATAATGGGAAAGTCATCGATAGGTTACAAACTGCTATTCACGCCAACGCATTTTGTTTTTTGAAGAGTGGGAGATTTTGGGGTAAAACCGAATAGAGGCAACCAGAGCCATTCTGGCAGCACGGAGTTATACTCAAAAAGTTCGCTCCATACTATATAAAAGCTAGCTGCTTCACTAAGGCAACCCTATTGACGTTTTTCGGGACGAGTCCGCATGGGTATTTACTCTATGTTTTAATACTACTAAGTAAACAATAATAGACAAAGCAATTAAAAAAGATGAGAACAGATATATATACGCAAATCCAAAGTTTTGAGATACTAATCCCCACATTATAGCGCCAATCCCCATGCCAATATCGTTTGCAGCAAGAAACGTTGCGTTTGCCGATCCTCTTCTTTCAACAGGTGCGAAAGTAACCACTAATGCATTTAATACAGGCTGAACTGAGCCATAACCAAGACCATAAAATACCCCTGCAACTAAAAACATAAGAAGTGAAGTAGACTTAGTTAATAATAATAAGGATATTATTAAAAGCACCAAACCTGGCAAAATTACTTTTGTAGCCCCAATGCGGTCAGCCATCTTGCCTGTAACTGGTCTTGTTATGAATAATGCTGCTGCAAATACAATAAAAAACATACTGATGTTTCTTATACCTGTATAAACTGCATATGAAGGAATAAAGGTCAAAATCCCAGAGTAACTTATGGCAACAAAGAAAAAAATAGCTGAAGGCAGAATAGCCGTTTTTTCAAAAATCACTGGTAGTTGATTTGATTTCTGTAGTCTTTCTACCTTTTTGTGATGCTCATAATTTAATAGAAACCCCAGAGTCAACACGATTATCTCTAAAATAGCTATTACAATATAGCATGTAGAATAATTAAAATTCTCTACAATAAATAGCCCAAGAGCGGGACCAATAGCTAAGGCAATAGATGTTGACATACCATAATATCCTATCCCTTCGAATCGTTTAAAGGGCGGAATTAAATCTGAGACTATAGTGCTGGTGGATGTACTTACTGCACTCCATCCAATACCTTGTATTACTCTCAATATCAAAAGCATAGCAATAGAATTGAATAGGTTATAACCTATTACAGAGATTAATAATATTATATTCCCTATTTGCAATATTGTTTTTCTTCTCTTACCATCCAGCAAATTACCAAACCATGGGCGTGTAATAAAACATGTAAAAGTAAATACTGCTGAAATAACGCCTGCCATAAATTTGCTGCCACCAATATGTAGTATAAATAAGGGTAAAATAGCCATTAACATGTAAATTAAAGTATAAGCTATAAGATTTACAATCATAAGAATAGAAAAAGGTTTAGTCCATAATTTTTCGCCATTAATTGTTTTTTCCAAAATGTGACTCCGTTTCTATTGTGATATTGGTAAGATAAGATCGATTTTGATTATAACATCCACAATCCTAATAATAAGCTCCTAAAACCCTTAACGTCAAGGCTTGGCGATGTAGGGAATATTTTCGACTAAGGGAATAACATTTGCCCTTTTGAGTTCGTTATAAATTGGGCATTGCCTCGCTAGCAAATTCAGGTCAATCATTACTTAACCTCCGTTCAGCCTGCACAAGGAAGTTAAATTCTCATTTCTGTATTCTCAAAAAATCACTTATAATGATTAAAACTAAAATATTGGAATTGGGGTGTTTTGATGGCCACAAGGATCAAGATTACCGGTATTACAGGAAGCTTACGAGTGAAATCATACAACCTATCTGCCTTATGTGCAGCAGTAGAGTTACTACCTGATGGTTCGACTTTGGAGATAGTGGATCTATCTTTCAATTCCATTTTTTAATGAAGATATAAAGACTGAAGGCGTACCTCAGATTGTAGTAGGGCTTAAAGAGAAACTTGCTGCGGCTGATGCAATACTTATAGCTACACCAGAGTACAATTATTCCATACCCCCGGTCTTGAAAAATGCTTTGGATTGGGCCTCTCGAGGAACCGATTTACCCTTAAGAGGTAAACCCCTGGCGATTATGAGTGCGTCCCCAGGTATGTTTGGGGGAGCGCGTGTGCACATCAGGGACTGGTATTATCAGCAAAATTGCTCAGCAGAA
>OMOF01000086.1 GCA_900290375.1 Candidatus Desulfosporosinus infrequens | reverse complement strand
GGTTGCTGGGAATTTCAGGCCCTCAGCAGGATGCGATCAAGGTCAAGGAACAAATTAGAACCTTTCTCTTGAGTGAACTAAAACTAACGCTTAGCGAAGAAAAGACCTTGATTACTCATGCGAAAACCGAAAAAGCGCGATTTCTTGGCTATGACATCCACGTGATGCACGAGGATACGAAACATGACAAGCGAGGACAACGCTGCATCTTCTTGATCGTCTGATGAAAGATACGTGTGAGTTATGTGGATCAAGTGGAAATATTGAAATGCATCACGTCAAGAAACTGAAAGACCTCGAAAGTAACGGTAGAAAAGAAAAACCGGAATGGATGAAACGAATGATGGCTATGAAAAGAAAGACCCTTGCAGTCTGTCTCGAATGCCACACAAATATCCACTCAAGTAAATATGACGGTAAGAGATTTGTAAGCGCTAATGTCGGCTGAAAGTTAATCACTGGCGAGCGGAGTGCACAGGAAACTTGCACGCTCCGTTCTGAGAGGGGTATCTGGAAAAGTACTATATTAAGGTTAGCAACTCGCTGGGTGCCTACTCTACTCTACTTTACGCACGGTTCTGTGGGGGACTGGTGGTGAAATTCCTCCGGTCTACCCGGCGATAATAGAGCTATATCGGGGTGAGTGGAAGCCTTGATATCAGCGGCTTTGACAAGGCTTATAGTCTTTTTAAAGTACATGGTGTCAAGGGGAATATATTTTGTGTTGTCAGATCGTTTTTTTATTATCTATACTAAAGATACAGTATGGCATCGTTGATCAATAGATGAAGTCATTCTGTTTCTTTAGTATAGATAATCGCCGAACGGAACAGTTACTACAAGACCGATACCAATGCAACCTTTATGAGAATGAAAGAAGATCATATATGAAAAGTGGGCAGTCAAAGCCTGGGTACAATGTACAAATAGGAACAGAGAACCAATTTGTAGTAGGCTATACCATCCGTCAATCCACAGGAGAAACCAGCTGTATGAAAGAGTACTTAGAAGGAGTAAAAAAAGAACTGGGTGGCAAACTTCCTAAGAACATCGTTGCGGATGCCGGATATGGTTGCGAAGAAAACTATAAATATCTCGAAAAAGCAGAAATGGGAAATAGCGTAAAATACAACTTCTTTAACAAAGAAGCAACTCGTAAATGGAACGCAGATAGTGTTTGATGGCCCGCCATTTGTCTTTTTTCTGTGCATTTATTGTGCTCCGTATTAAAACAAAGGGATGTACCGAAACTTTGAAGTTTTGGTACACCACCTTTGTCGTGTAAAGAGTGACCTTTTAAAAGACTCCTAAGCTTCGTCATGTCCCACAGAATGACTTAGTTTGCCAGAAATGTTGCAAACAATTCTTACTTAATATTGAGTTAAGTAGGAATTTCAGCAATGAAGTCGGCTTTAGTTCGATTACTTTCTGTCTCACCATAACTGGTAGTCGTTACATATACGCTTCCGGCAGCAACTCCTATCTGTGGTATAGTAACTGTTGCTGACGTACTGCCGGTTGACACAATCGCATAGCCTAGTAGACTTCCTCCCGAGGCTGCATTGTACACCTTAATTATGTCTCCAGCTGTCAAATTAGTTTCTGTCACAGTATCAGATGTCCCGGTATTATTGATTATGGTTATATACCCAACATAAGGTGCCGTAGAGCTTTGCTCTGCAATATAATCTGCTTCGGTTTTTCCACTTTCAGCCATACCCTTGCTGGTAACTGATACGTATACACTTCCAGCATCAGTTCCCAACTGATTTATAGTAACGGTTGCCTCCGTGCTGCCAGTTGGTACGGTCGCATAGCCTAAAAGATTTCCTCCCGTGGCTGCATCATACACCATAATTACATCACTGGCTGTCAAGTTTGCTACTGTCACAGTGTCAGAAATTCCAGCGTTATTGGTAACAGTTATATTCCCTATATAAGGAGCAGGAGAACTAGGTTCGGCAGTATAGTCTGCTTTTAGTCGATTACTTTCAGTTCTCCCCAAGCTGGTAACTGATACGTATACGCTTCCGGCTGAAGAGCCAAGTTGCGCTATGGAAACGGTTACTTGCGTACTGTTCGATGACACGGTCGCCGAACCCAACAGACTTCCCCCCGAGGCCGAATTGTATACCTTAACCTCGTCACCAGTAGTAAGTCCAGACACATACACAGTGTCGGATATTCCTACATTGTTGGTAACCGTTATATTGGCAGCATTCGGGGTAGTCGACTCAGCTAAATAGTCAATTTGTACTCTGCCACTTTCAGGCTTACCTGAACTAGTAACTGATATATACACACTTCCAGCACCAGCTCCAAGCTGGGCGATACTTAATGTTGCCTCCAATGTGGAAGATGACGCGGTTGCGGTCCCCAGCAGGCTTCCTCCTGAAGCTGCATTATAAACATTGACTACGTCGTTGCTTAACAAGGCATCCACGGTAATAGTGTCAGCTGTTCCTAATGGATTGTTAATTATGGTCACATTTCCAGTTAGAGGTTCATCCGATGCTTGTTCGGCAGAGTAAGCTACTGTTGTCCGGACACTTTCAGTCTTACCCGCGGTTGTATTGGAAACATAAATACTTCCTGCAACAGTACCAAGCTGGGTTATGCTAATGTCAGCTTCCATGCTGTCGGTTGATACGGTTCCTGAACCCAACAGGCTCCCTCCTGAGGCCGCATTGTACACATTGATTACGTCACCAGCTGCTAAACCAGTCACTGTCACAGTGTCAGCAATGCCTGAATTATTGACTACTGTAATACTCGACAGAACTGGAGCATCAGTGGCCGACTTAGCAGAGAAATCTGCTGCTGTCCGGCTGCTTTCCTGCTTGTTCGTACTAGTGACGGAAACGTACACACTTCCCGCAGAAGTGCCCAGCTGTGGTATGGATACTGTCACTGCAGTGCTGTAGGCTGGGACGGTCGCAGTGCCTAGCAGGTTACCTCCAGTAGGTGAGTCGTATACGTTTACTATGTCATTATCCACCAGACCAGTCACATTCACTGTTCCGGCTTGTCCGGCATTATTGACTATAGTTATATTTGTGGCAACTGGAGCACTGGACTGACCTTCAGCAGCGTAACTGACTTGGAGCCGACTGCTTTCCAGCTTGTCCGTGCTGGTGACAGAAACGTATATGCTGCCCGCGATAGTTCCCAGTTGTGCTATGGTGACCGTTGCAGTGGAACTGGAAGTCCCAACGGTTGCGGTACCAAGCTGGTTTCCTCCAGTTGCTGAGTCATATACCTTCACTATGTCGTTGGCGGCTAGCCCGGTCACGCGCACCGTATCGGCCGCTACCGCATTGTTGGTAACCGTAATATTTTCGGCAACCAAGGCACTGGACTGAGCTTCCGCAGCGTAATCCACTTTTGTTAGGCTGCTTTCCAGCTTGTCCGTGCTAGTGACAGAAACGTATATGCTGCCCGCGGTAGTTCCCAACTGCGCTATAGTGACTGTTGCATTTGTACTATATGAAGTCCCCGCGGTTGCTGTACCAATCTGGTTTGCTCCAGTAGCGGAGTCGTAGACCTTAACTACATCGTTGCTCGCTAGCCCTGTTACGTACACCGTATCAGAGGCTCCCGCATTGTTGCTTATCGTTATATTAGCGACGACCGGAGCACTAGACTGACCTTCAGCAGCGTAACTGACTTGGAGTCGGCTGCTTTCTAGCTTGTTCTTGCTTGTGACAGAAACGTAGATGCTACCTGATGTAATACCCAGTTGTGTTATGGTGACCGTTGCAGTGGAACTGTAAGTCCCTACGGTTGCGGTGCCAAGCTGAGTTCCTCCGGTAGCTGAGTCATAGACCTTCACTACGTCGTTAGCAGTTAGCCCGGTAATGTAGACCGTATCAGGTGCATTCGAATTATTGGTGACTGTGATATTTCCGGCAGACAGAGAACTTGAATTAGCCTCAGCGACATAACCGACTTGAGTTCGGCTGCTTTCCTGCTTATTCGTACTGGTGACAGAAACATATACACTACCTGCGGTGGTGCCTAGTTGTGTTATGGTAACAGTTGCATCCACTTTAGATGATGCCACGGTTGCAGTTCCCAATTGAGTCCCTTTCGAGGCCGCATTGTAGACCTTGACCACGTCGCCGGAAGTTAGTCCTGTTACGTAGACCGTATCGGAGGTCCCATTGGGATTGTTGGTGACCGTGATATTGCCGACGGTCGGGGCATCCGATTGGACCTCGGAGTCATAATCGACTTGAGTCCGGCTGCTCTCCTGCTTACTCTCCTGCTTACTCGTACTGGTGACAGAAACGTAGATGCTACCTGCGCTAATACCCAGTTGTTTTATGGTGACAGTTGCATACGTATTAGATGATGCTACGGTTGCAGTACCTAATAGAGTCCCTTTCGAGGCTGCATCGTATACCTTGACCACGTCACCGGCATTTAGCCAGGTCACGTACACCGTATCAGATGTCCCTGCCGGATTGTTGGTGACCGTTATATTGCCGGCGTTCGGAGCATCCGATTGAGCCTCGGCAACATAATCGGCCTGAGTCCGACTACTCTCCAAATTGTTCTTACTGGTGATGGAAATGTATACACTACCTGCGGTAGTACCCAATTGTGATATGGTGACAGTTGCATCCGATTGAGATGATGCCACAGTCGCAGTACCCAATAGAGTCCCTTGCGAGGCAGCATTGTATACCTTGATCACGTCACTGCCATTAAGCCCGGTCACGTATACCTTATCAGCTTTCCCGGTTATATTATTTGTAACAGTAATATTATTGAGGCTCGGAGCATAAGACGGAGTTTCAGCGTAATAACCGACTTGAGTCCGATTGCTCTCCAGTTGGCCCTTAGTGGTCACTGAAACGTACACATTTCCCGCGGTAGTGCCCAATTGTGTTATGGCAACAGTGGCATCATACTTGTAAGATGCCACTGTTGCCTTACCTAATAAGCTGCCTTTCGCGGCTGCATTGTAGACCTTGACCACGTCACTGGCACTAACTCCGGTCACGTATACAGTATCAGCTGCTCTCGCATTGTTGGTGACGGTTATATTTCCGGCAGCCAGAGAGTTAGACTGACCCTCAGCGTCATAACTGACTTGAGTCCTGCTACTCTCCAATTCGCCCTTAGTGGTCACTGAAACGTACACACTTCCCGCAGTTTTACCTAATTGTGATCTGGTGACAGTCGCATCAGTATTGGATGATGTCGCAGTTGTCGTACCCAATAGAGTTCCTTGCGATGCCGCATTATATACCTTGACAACGTCACCGGCATTAAGTCCGGTCACGTACACCGTGTCGGATATCCCCGCATTGTTGGTAACCGTTATATTGTTGGCGTCTGGAGCATCAGATTGCAGTTCAGCGTCATAATTGACTTGAGTCCGATCGCTCTCCAGTTCACCCTTGCTGGTGACTGAAACGTACACACTTCCCGCGGAGGTGCCCAGTTGTGGTATTGTAACAGTCGCATAGGTTTTAGATGATGCCACTGTTACAGTACCCAGCTGTGTCCCATCTGAGGCTGCATTATAGACCTTGACCACGTCACCGGCATTGATCCCGGTCACGTACACCGTATCGGATTTCCCGGTTACATTATTAGTTACGATTATATTGTCGTTACTGGGAGCTACAGAGGTCTCTGTTGCATAGGCAACATTCAAAGGTAACATTAAGAATATTACTATAAGACTTAGAGATTTAAAGTTGCGAATTTTCATTGTTCAACTCCTTCAATATTTTATACAGTGGGCAATGAGACAAATCTCCTTTGAAGCAATGTTGATCTTCAGTTTCATCTGGATATTCCATGCTAATTAATAAATACAAGTGATAAATAGCGTTTATTCTGAAATCAGGATAAGCAGTCTTCGCTTAAGCTTTTAAAAGCATGCTGAATAATATATTTCTGATTTTTATTTTTTCTGAATTACGTAGTAAGTTTCAAAATAATCTTTGACATCGGATTGTAGTATGTGTTCTATGTTTTAGTTGTCCTTGTTGAACTTCCTGAGTTGGATTGCGATTGCATAGCAGATTGTAATGCACTAGTGATTGCATTTTCTTGATCTTGAGTAATTGTTCCGTCGGTAACTAGGCTGTCTAAAGGATCAGATTTGGCTGCTGCGCCTTCGCCAGAGTGACCTTTATGCGCTGCTTGTAAAGCACTTTTTACAGCATCTGATTGAGTTTGAGTTATTGCTCCACTAGATACCAGGCTAGACAATGGATCGACTTTAGTGGTACTGCTTGCGGTTGTTGTATTAGATTGACCTTGTGAAACGAATTGTGATTGCATGGCAGCCTGTAATGTGTTATCAATAGTAGTTTCTTGGGCTTTAGTAATTGTACCATTAGTGACAAGAGCATCTAAAGGATTTTTCTTGAACTTGAGTTATCGTGCCCGCCGTTACGAGAGTATCTAGAGCAGTTGTATATCCACCATTAGTACTTTAATTGGAACCACTATTTGTGGGTGTCATAAACCAACTCCCTTTCAATTTTTTAGTTGCGCTTAAATATGTATCTGTAAGACAATATCATTATGCAATACGAATCTGAAATGAGGCTGAGGGTTAACTGAACGTTAGCTGAGTCTTTTCATAATCTTTTCTGAAACTGAAAGAAACTTTTGTAGCACGGCATTAGATATTCCAGTGAAGATACTAGAAGTGCCAAAGCCTGTTTTTTTAGTGTCGTTCTTCTCTATTGTTTGTTTTGAGTATTCCTGTTCGTTATCATAGATGTGTCGTCATTTTAAGGATTATATCATTCGGAAATGTCCACCGTTTTCTTTA
>OMOF01000412.1 GCA_900290375.1 Candidatus Desulfosporosinus infrequens | reverse complement strand
CAAATTGTCGAGATTGAGACAGAGGTTGACCCCTATCTAGAGTTGGCAGAAATCCACCGTCGTGTCATTGCAGAAGAAGGCCCGGCTCTATTGTTCAAGCGAGTTAAGGGAAGCTCTTTTCCAGTCGTTACTAATTTATTTGGAACTCGACGACGCGTTGACCTGGCCATCGGACCAAAGCCTGAAGAGACAGTACAGCGTGCCGTTTCGGCCTTGCATCGTTTGCTCCCGCCAAAACCTTCTGTACTTTGGCAGGAAAAGGACTGGATGCTTTCTTTGGTTAAAAGTGGGCTTCGCGCAGTAAATCAAAAGCACGCCCCCGTCCTTGAGATTCAGGAACGCTCTGTGGATTTGACTCGACTCCCGGTACTTACCAGTTGGCCAGAAGACGGTGGCCCTTTTGTGACGTTGCCATTAGTCTATACAGAACACCCAGTAACAGGAGAACATAATCTCGGCATGTATCGCATTCAAATTTATGGCCCCAATCAGACCGGCATTCACTGGCAGATTCATAAGGGAGGGGGATTTCACTATTATGAAGCAGAGCGCTTGGAACAGGGTCTTCCTACAACCCTTTTCTTAGGTGGTCCCCCGGCTCTGATTCTTTCTGCTATTGCTCCTCTACCGGAAATGCTTCCCGAGCTTATCTTCACATCTTTTTTAATGGGGGAAAAACTTTCCCGTGTTAAGGTTCCGACCCATCCCCACGCCCTCATTGCCGAAGCAGAGTTTGCCATCTGTGGAACCGTGCCCGCAAAACTCCGAAAGCCGGAAGGGCCGTTTGGAGATCACTACGGCTATTATTCCCTGACGCATGATTTCCCGCTCTTTAATGTACATACTGTTTACCATCGGCGGGATGCGATCTACCCGGCTACCGTAGTAGGCAAGCCTCGCCAGGAAGACTATTTTATAGGTGAATACTTGCAATCCTTGTTATCCCCGATGTTTCCGGTGGTCATGACAGGAGTTAAAGCGCTTTGGACGTATGCCGAAACCGGCTTTCACGCTCTGGCGGCAGCCATTGTCCGGGAAAGCTATCACCGTGAAGCATTGGCCCACGCTTTCCGAATTCTAGGCGAAGGGCAGCTGACCTTGACGAAGTTTTTGATCCTGACCGATGTCCAACTTGACCTACAAGATTTCAAATCTCTCTTGGAAACTGTTTTGGCGCGCTTTGAACCGGAATCTGATCTTTTAATTCTCAATGAAACGTCCATGGATACTCTGGACTATACTGGTCGACGTCTTAATCACGGTAGCAAGGCCATAATGCTTGGCTTAGGAACCTCTAAGCGTGACTTGCCACGACATATAGAAGGGGGTACACTGCCCGGTATTAAAGGTATTAAACCCTTCTGCGCGGGTTGCTTATTATTAGATGCTCCCACGTTTGATAATGCCCCGGAGCTTGCTAATGTCGTGTTAACTCATCTTCAGGCTGAACCGTTCCAGGCTTGGCCCTTGGTAATTTTGGTGGATGATTTGGCTCTTGCCTTAGAGCAAACCGGTTTTCTTTGGCAAGTCTTTACCCGCTTTGACCCCGCTTATGATATCTATGCCGCGACAGAGATGCGCTTGCACCGCTTGGTATACCATGGTCCAATTTTGATCGATGCGCGGATGAAACCGGGTTATCCTGGGGAAGTAATCCCAGACGCGGCGACCGTCAAACTTGTTGATCAGCGCTGGAAAGAATATGGAATAACCAAATGACAGAGGTCAGAAGCTGAAGTCTGATTGCGGGTGGTTTCATAATAATGGCGTTTGTATCATCTCCTAAGCTCTAAGTGAAGCCTCAATAGTCCTAAATATAACATCTGCAAATATTATCTTTCATGAAAACTTCGATTGTTTTGAAGTTTTATCAGGATTGTGTATAATTTATGGTCTTTTTGCACATCCTGAAAATGGTATTTAGAAATAGTTTTTAAAAAGGAGGGATCTAAGATGCAACTAAATGATATCGAAATGAAGAAAATCCTAGATCAAGGAATGTTAACAAGAAGTCGTATTGAAACTGAAACTGCCATGAAAAAGTGCCAAATGTACAATGAAATGGCACAAGATGCTGCTGTAAAGGGATTTTTCAAAGAACAAGCTAAAGGGTTAGAAGATGTATTGGGATATTTTAGCAAGGGAATGGCTGAACTACAATAGAAAGGGGGGCTTCGACAATGAGTCAATTCACGGACTTGGACATGCTTTATGATTACGAAAAAGACGCAGCTAGTGCCGCAATGGGATTCATGACGTTGGCTACGCGTGCCCATCATGGCGATCTGAGAAATATCTACTTACGTTTAGCCAATGAAGCGACTAATGCCCATAGTAAAGTCAGCAAGTTGATTAACCAAAACGGTGGCATCGCTTAAGACAAGCGTATAAATAAAGAGCCGGGAACAAAAGTTCCCGGCTCTTTATTTACTATTTCCACCATCCGGTGGTCATGCTACCTGTGATTTGGGTAAAAGCATAGACAGTAGACTCATTAATTCGAAACTCTTGTTGTCCAAAACGTACAATACTCTTGGCTGGGTAGTACTGCAGGGCGTAGTCTTCCGTTGTATGGTAGTGTGAGAGCTCCCGGTGTAACGTGAAATACAGTACCTTTTGATTTTCTAATGGCACTAGGGTTTGATCAGTTGAAGAGAGGGGAGTCGCATGTTGTAAGTCACGCATCAATTCATGGATTTTCCCTGTATTAATATAGTAATACGGATGAAATGGATCCTCAGAATTCACCATTCCTAGTTTAGTAATCGCTAAAGGGTGAAGTTCGCGATTGGGGACGTTGAGGGTACTAAAGGGATCTAGCCAACTTTCCTGATAGACTGAGGGAACAAAAACTATGATAACCACAATCAATAAAACACTCAAACAAACAACAAATTTACGTCTTTTCAAGCGTGATAGTTGCATTCGACAGGAAAAGACAAAACTGGAAAACGAATGCATCAGAACCCTCCTCTAGCCAACCATTTGGCGCGATTGATATAGTACTGTTTTACGCCGAATCCGTTGAATCGCGTTGTCTAAAGACTTTGGATGAAGTCCTAAGTGTTCAGATACTTCACGTTGTTTAAAGCCTTGTAGGAAATAATGGTCAAACACCAAACGCTCAAGATTGGACAGATCTTTGTTTAAACCGTCAATCATAGAACGGGCTTCGTCATTAGCAATCACCATTGATTCCGGATCCTCGGCGTTCCGTAAAAGTGACAAGAAGTTTGTTTCCTCTGATTCTGAAATCGCATTATTTAGTGAAAAGGCTTCATTTAAATTGACGTGTTTTTGGCGAGTATATTTACGTAAGCTATCAATCAGTTTGCGTTTAATGACCATTCTTACAAAATGAAGGAAAGGAATGTCTTGGTTTAGATCATAAGCGAGTATCGCTCTATAAATCGCGATTCGACCTTCTTGTATCAGGTCATCATAATCCGCCCTTGGCAAAAAATATTTACAGGCGATCATGCGTATTTCAGGTTCATAGTGCTGAATTATCTCATTTAAAGCCTCTTGATTGCCTGAGCGCGCTGCTTCAAGCAACGCCGTTTCATTATCGAGGGCGCTTATCTTGGAAGTGATGGCACTCAACTCCTTATCAATAATAGACACAAGCATCTACTAGAGTCTATTAAAAATTATACCTTTTGACAAGGGCTTTTTTGTGGACAATCCTCCATATCTTACTAACTGGATCACAGATGGCCTTAAAAAGATTTAAGCAAGTTTGCGGTTTCAATAGCAGTCATAGCTGCGTCAAATCCTTTGTTTCCAGCTTTGGTCCCCGCTCGTTCAATTGCTTGCTCAATACTATCGGTGGCTAAAACACCAAATATTACAGGAACACCAGTTTGCAAGCCTACGTGTGCGATTCCTTTACTGACCTCATTGCTAACAAGATCAAAATGAGGAGTAGCGCCGCGAATGACGGCACCAAGGCAAATGATGGCATCATAGCGCTTAGAAAGTGCCATTTTTTGAGCCACAAGTGGAATTTCGAAGGCGCCTGGAACCCAAGCAAATTCAATATCGTCTTCAAGCACCCCGTGTCGGCGGAGCGCATCAATTGCCCCCCCGACTAATTTGCTCGTGATAAATTCATTAAATCGTGCAGCAATAATTCCAATCTTTAGCCCTTCAGCCATTAAGTTTCCTTCATAAGTTTTCATCGGTAAATCGTCCCTTCTTTACTAAAGATGCTTATACAATATTAGTTTTGACAAATTGGTCACAAGTGTTTGGTTGAACTTCTTTTAGATAATGACCCATTTTATTTTTTTTGGTGCAAAGATATTTAGAATTCTCCGGTTTAGAGGGGATATCTACAGGAACACGTTCGACTACTTTCAAGCCATACCCCTCAAGACCCACAATTTTACGTGGATTGTTGGTCATTAAGCGCACTTCGGAAATTCCGAGGTCTGCTAAAATCTGAGCGCCTACACCATAATCACGTAAGTCTTCTGGAAATCCTAAGGCTAGGTTTGCTTCTACAGTGTCTTTTCCTTCTTCTTGAAGTTTATAGGCCCTTAGTTTATTCAACAAGCCGATCCCACGGCCTTCTTGACGCATATAGAGTAATACACCACGTCCTTCACGTTCGATTTCCTCTAATGCTGCAGAGAGCTGGTCTCCGCAGTCACAGCGCAGAGAATGAAAAACATCTCCCGTCAGACACTCAGAGTGTACCCGGACAAGGACAGGCTTCCCATCATCGACTGTCCCTTTAACCAAAGCGATGTGTTCATCGTGATCGACGATACTAAGATAGCCGATGGCCCTAAAGTCGCCAAACTCCGTAGGGAGATGGATACTTTCAACCCTTTCGATGAGCTTCTCCGATTGGCGGCGATAGCTAATGAGATCTTTAAGGGTAATTAATTTCAAATTATGCTTCTCGACAAAAAGTTGTAAATCTGGCACTCGGGCCATTGTTCCGTCTTCATTCAAAATCTCGCAAATGAGGCCTGCGGGCTGGAGCCCAGCCAGACGCGCTAAATCTACAGAGCCTTCAGTGTGCCCGGCTCGAACCAATACTCCACCTTCGCGGGCTTGAAGCGGAAAAATATGGCCGGGGCGTTGTAATTCAGTTGGCCCGCTATTGGGGTTTGCCAGAACTTTAACTGTATCCGCTCGTTCAAAGGCGGAGATCCCCGTAGAGCTTGTTACAGAATCAACACTTACAGTAAAGGCTGTTCCATGGGGATCCGTGTTATTACTGACCATCTGTTCAAGTTGTAAAGCGCGTATCCGATCTCTAGTCATCGGTACACAGATCAGCCCACGGCCATAGGTCGCCATAAAATTGATCGCTTCTGGGGTTGCCATTTCAGCGGCCATGACCAGATCCCCTTCGTTTTCACGATCCTCATCATCTACCATAACGATCATCTTACCTTGTCGAATATCGTCCAAGGCTTCTTCTACCGTATTAAATGACATGCTATTCACTCCTTAAATATTATTTACTTTCATTGAAGACGAACAGTCTAAGCAAATCCATGGTCGGCCAAAAAACCCAGAGAAAGAGCTTGTTTATCTTTGCTGGTTGCCGTGTTTAATCCCATAAAACGAGCAACATATTTGCCGATAAGGTCTGTTTCAAGGTTGACGCTGGAGCCAATCCCTTTTAATCCGAGCGTGGTTTGCTCAAACGTATGAGGAATTAGAGAGACTGTAAAGTACTCGGCTTCGACATCAATGACTGTTAGCGATATTCCGTCAATAGCAATAGAGCCTTTTGGCAATACAAAGGAAAGCAGGGCTGGAGGGGCAGTTATTTCATAGACTTGGGCGATGCCCCATGGGGTAATTCGGCGAATGTTACCGACTCCATCGACATGCCCACTGACCAGATGTCCACCTAAACGGGTTTGAAGCTGTAACGCCCGTTCTAGGTTGACACGGCTCCCGCTTTTAAGCTCGGTCAAATTTGTTTTGGCCAACGTTTCTGCCATCACATCCACTGTGAACTCGCGCTCACTTTGGCGAATGACTGTTAGGCAAACGCCGTTGATGGCGATACTATCTCCAATCTGGGTTCCATTAAGAACTTTTTTTCCCTCGAGCGTAAGTTGTCCTGATTCTGGCAAGAGGCGAAGGGCTCGTACCATCCCCAGTTCTTCAACAATTCCGGTAAACATGTATATCCCCTCCCTAAAGCATCTCAGTCCCTTCTAGGGCTTCAGACCTCTGAACTCTGATCTAGACATATATCCAGTAACATGGAGATCGCCCGAATTCAGATCAATGTGGAGATCATGAAGTTCTAAGGCGTCTGACATATGCTGGATATGTAAACCTGAAAGGGGCGAAGGGCCGTTTCCCCCCACAAACTTAGGCGCAATAAAAAACTCAATTTTATCAATACACTGTTCGTTAAGGAGTGCGCCCGCTAGCCCGCCGCCCCCCTCTAGTAACACACTTGTCCAACCGCGATGAACAAGGTCACGTAGAAGTTTCTCGAGTGGGACATGTCGGGGAGTGTCATATTGCCATACTTCAACCTGTTCGAGGTCGTTGAGGCGTGCAACCTTGTCTGGAGAGGCCGCCTGGGTGGTCGCTATAATACAAGGACTGTGTTCTGAGGCGGTAAGCACATGAGCTTCTTCTGAAATACGTAATTGTCCATCAACAATGAGCCGAATCGGGTCTCTTCCACCGGGGAGCCGACAATTGAGGGTGGGGTTATCCTGGAGGACTGTTTCACTTCCCGCCAAGATGACATCGTAGCGATCTCGTAGCTGATGAACATAATGGCGCGACTCTGCTTGACTTACCCAGCGTGAATCCCCCGTCTCAGTGGCAATCTTCCCGTCTAAAGTCATCGCAGTTTTATACACAACAAAAGGTAATCCTGAGGTGATCACTTTAACGAAAATTTCATTGATAACGTAGGCTTCCTCTAGCAAGAGACCCACGTCCACTTTAATTCCGGCTTCACGTAAACGGTCTATGCCCCGACCAGCGACCAACGGATTGGGATCTACCATGGCTACGACAACTCGTTTGATTCCAGCACAGATCAGGGCATCGGCACAGGGCGGAGTCCGACCAAAATGCGAACACGGTTCCAAGGTTACAAAAGCCGTCGCGCCGCGTGCTTGATCTCCGGCAGCTGTGAGAGCATGAACTTCTGCGTGAGGAGTTCCGGCCTTAAGGTGATACCCTTCTCCGATGACGAGATTGTCCTTGACAATAACACATCCCACCAGAGGATTAGGACTGGTTCTGCCTATTGCTTTGACCGCTAGCTCAAGTGCTCTTCGCATAAACTTTTCATCCATCGAATTAGAAGGACTTGATTCTTTCATAAAAAAACCCTTTCTTAATTTAAGGATCTTCTGTCGTCGCCTAATATATTGAAACCCTCCATTTCGAGCAGGAGTAGTTCGCGACTTAGTGTCTCCATAAAACCATAAAAATAGGTAAAAAAAACACCCGATTATTTCTCCGGGTGTTGGGTTACAAAGTCACAACTCAAATAAAGCGCGAAAACGCTTAATTTTAGCTGTTCCTCTTTTCATCCAGACTTTTGGCACATTCAAGTAAATAACCAGTCAGTCTGCCAGACTATTTTGTATATGCAAAATATCCATGGCATCTTTGAGTTGTTATTTTCTTTCATATGCTTTACTGTCGGCCCCGGAATGACACCGGGTCTGCCAAAAGGCTCGCGGGCTTTACCGCCGGTAGGGAATTTCACCCAACCCCAGAGGAGTATTTATTACGGTTTATGAAATTGCTTATAGTTTACTCTAGGCTGTTAATTAATGCAACCCTATAATTTACCATGTAGGGTGAGGAACTCTTCGCGCAATAAACCCATGAGTATAGCATCGTGATAGTTGCCTAACACAAAACGAGCTTCGCGTTGACGACCTTCAATTTTGAAACCGACTTTTTCATAGGCCTTAATCGCTCGCAGATTTCCATCCCAGGTATCCAGCGAAATCCGGTGGAAATTCCACTGCGTAAAAAGGAACCGCGCAAATGTGATTAAGGCATCTGGGCCGTATCCTTTACCCCAATACGTTTTATTCCCAATTACCACATAAAGAGTTGCTGATCGACCAGGGATATTAACTTCTTTAAAGCCCGTAGTTCCGATGAGTAGATTAGTTTCATCTAAAATAGCATATCGGTAAGTATCCGGTGACCCATCAAGAAACTTTGCCGCAATTTGATCTTTGTTGAGAAGCGTATTTAAGGGCCATGCCCCACTAGACCATAAATTTACCTCTTGATCATTATACCATTGGTACAAAAGGTCAATATCATCTTCTTCAATCGGGCGAATCCATGTTTTTTGACCTTTTAACATTCTTTAGGACTCCTCTTATTCTATTTTGCTCATTGATGAACAAATTTACTAGCTATTTTACCACTAATTTCTGGATAACTTCAAGAGCATTATTATTAATGCATACAAGAAAAATTAATGATATCATTGGACTAACCGATTCATATGGAAAGGAACAACAAAAGTGAGGACATATGATAAGTATACCGTGGCCACAGAACACGAGGGTCTGACAGTGGAGACCTATCTTAAGCAAATAGTACAGTGTTCGGGACGTCGGTTGCAAAAATTAACACGCGCTAAAGGAATTTTACTCAAAGGCCACAATGTTTTCCTGCAAAAAAAGGTTAAAGCTGGAGACATTGTTCAGGTTCTAGTTATGACTGACCAAGCTTATGGGGTTCAACCTGAAGAAGGAAAAATTAATGTTCTTTATGAGGATGCTCAATTTATTGTCCTCGATAAAGCAGCAGGGCAGCTTGTGCACCCTGCCGGACAAACTAAGGAGGGAACGCTGGCGAATTATTTGGCTCATTATTTTCAAACTAAGGGAATTTTGACGACGATTAGGCCATTACATCGTTTGGATCGAGATACATCTGGCTGCGTGGCTTTTGCCAAAGACGCTCGCACACAAACAGAGATAGAGCAGCAACAACAGAGTGGTTCATTTAAACGGACCTACTTGGCTCTCGTCCAAGGCGTGCTCGAGCAAGAGGGTGTAATTGATGAGCCTATTGGACTTTGTCCTGGCAAACCCAATCGACGTATGATTCGGTCTGAGGGCGATCAAGCCATAACCCGTTTCCGAACTGTACAGACTTTAGCAGATGTATCCTTACTGGAACTTTCACTTACAACCGGAAGAACACATCAGATTCGAGTTCATCTGGCGCATATCGGGCATCCGATTCTAGGGGATGGCATGTATGGAAGGCGTTCAGCTATCATCGGAAGACAGGCGCTACATGCTGCGACACTCAGCTTTACTCATCCTCACACGTCTCAAGAGGTGACAGTGAATGCTCCATTTCCAGCTGATATGGCACGAGTCATGGAACGCAGCTCCTTATTTACGTGATGAAGGACAAAAAAAAGATGTAAAGGTGGAGTCCCCTTATGGTCCGAGCTAAGATCTGCGGCATTAGATCGTTGGAAGAAGCACGTTGGGCAATTGACGCTGGAGCCGATGCCATCGGCTTTATCTTTGTACCCCAAAGTAAACGCCATATTCAACCTGAGCTAGCCCGGGAAATATTCTTAAAACTTCCTCCCTTTATGACCCGCATAGGTGTTTTTGTAAATGAGAACCCGACAATTGTTGCCGATATAGTCCGAAACTGTCATTTAACAGCCATTCAGCTTCATGGAAATGAGGCACCAGAGGATTATCAAATGATCGGTGTCCCCTGTATCAAAGCTATAAATATTTCCGTCGATCATTATATTAACTCGGATGAAACGCCGGTTATTCCCGACAATCAACCTTTTTTCAAGCTTCAATCTTCTTTGTCAAATTGGACCGGAATGGTTCAGGGTATTCTGGTTGACGCCTCATACCAGGGGCAGATAGGGGGAACGGGTTCTCCTCTTCCTTGGGACGATCCGGGCCTGCAAGGTCTCTTTAAACTAATCCGGAGTTTTGATATTCCCCTTATTTTAGCAGGCGGATTGACCCCAGAAAATGTTCAAAGAGCTATTCGAGTCGTGAAACCTTATGCCGTTGATGTCAGTTCTGGAGTAGAGCAATTGGGGGTTAAAAATCAGGATCTAATCACGTCTTTCATCCAAAAGGTGAGGGGGAATTCTGGCTGACGACTGATAAGATAGGTTCTACAATAATTTCCTATTCAATTAAAAGAAGCAACAGGGCCAAACATGTAAATATTACGGTTGGTGTAAATGGAGTACTGGTGGTGGCACCAGTTTCAATGGACGACAATGAAATTATCCTGCTAGTTGAGAAAAAGCGAAACTGGATATTTGAGAAATTCGAGACTTTTCAGCGCCTGGCACAGATAAAGGTGGAGCGAGAATTGATTAGTGGTGAAAAGCTCTTGTTTAGGGGTGAAGACTATCCACTCAAGATAATAGACGTTGAGGGGCGAATCCCTAGCGTTAATCTTAAAGATGGTCAATTATGGGTATCAATTAATAGGGATGTGCCTTCGGAAAAGAGAAGAGAGATAGTTCGAAAAAAATTAGAGCAGTGGTACAAGAGTAAAGCCAAGGAATTAATTTACGAGAGACTGGCGCTATTTACCGACAAAATAGGAGTAAAGGTAAACACGGTAAGGTTTAAGAACCAGAAAACTAGGTGGGGAAGCTGCTCCCAAAGAGGCAATCTGAATTTCAATTGGAAACTGGTAATGGCCCCAACAGACATTGTGGACTACGTGGTTGTACATGAATTATGCCATTTCATACAAATGAATCACTCAAAGGAATTCTGGCAACTGGTCGGAAACCAAATTCCTGATCATAATGAAAGAAGAAAATGGTTAAAGGAAAATGGTGTAAAACTTATTCTGTAAATATTTTTAAGGGCAGCTTCAAACAATACAAAAAAACCACTTTTTTCTCTACAAGATGTGTAAAGAAAAAAGTGGTTCATTATAACGAATAAGATCGACATAACGAATAAGGTTGACCAATTACTACTTGATTACTATTTGATCTAAAAATTCTGTTTCCCCTGCGGAATTGAGGGTGGTCGGGGCGACGGGATTCGAACCCACGGCCTCTTGGTCCCGAACCAAGCACGCTACCAAACTGCGCCACGCCCCGTTTATTAGAACGAGTATTATAATAACAAATCACTTAGGTTCTGTCAATCTCTAATTTTTAGTAGGTAACCTCTCCCGCGAATTAACTCGGCAGGAGTTGACCAGGTAATAGATTCCTTTAGCTAGGCAGTCTGTCGCACATAAAAAAAGCAGGATTTGATAGAGTAGAAATCCATTAGAACGGATATCATTATAATCACAGCATTAATCAGTAATAACCAGTTTGCTTTTTCGCAATAGGTAAATGAACACCATTCTACAATGAACTTTAATTATTAGTCTTCCAAGGAAATTTGACTTTCATAGCGAATACTAAACTCATAGAGAAATTATCCACTCAAATCTTTCGGTTGTTTAAGATACTTTCATTTCCGGAATTTTAGGGATAGATTTCTTTTTTATCGGTTGGAATATTTAGAATATTCCTATTAGAGAAAGGTGGCGTATACCAGTCATAAATTTAGCCTCATTTTTTAAAAGAATATAAATAAACAAAATATTTAAAAAAATTAAAAAAGTTTGCAGGATTCTTCAAATAAAAAAAGAATATATATCTAGTAAGCGAAAAATTGGCGGCAAGAGCAGTAAGTCAATAAATACCCATAAGGAGTTGAGGCCGTTGAAAATTGCAATCTCAGGCAAAGGTGGCGTAGGTAAAACTACCTTCACAGCAAATTTTGCGCGTTGGTTATCGCAAAAAGGGATCACTGTTTTGGCGGTTGACGCAGATCCAGATGCTAGCCTTGGGACAGTCATTGGAATATCCGAAGATATTCTGGCAGATTTAAAACCCATTGTCGACATGAAAACGCTGATTGAGGAGCGCATGGGGGGCAGTGGAGCATACTACTCGCTTAACCCTAACGTGGACGACATCTTAGATGACTACAGTGTGTCCATAGGAACTCTTCGGTTTTTCCGCATGGGAAACATCAAAGGGGGAGGAACCTCCTGTTATTGTAAGGAGAACAGCTTTCTCCAAGCCTTGGTAAATTCACTAATTCTTGGTGAAAAGGATACTGTCATTTTGGATATGGGTGCAGGTATTGAACAACTGACCCGAGGTACTGCCCTAGGTGTTGATGTCTTAGTCGTTGTAACTGAACCATCTAAAGTTAGTGTACAAACCGTAAGAGTTATTCAAAAACTCGCCCTTGAGTTAGGTATTCCACGTACAGTTGTTGTGGGCAATAAAGTTCGCAATTCTAAAGAAGAAAATTTTCTTAGAGACCACTTTTCCTCAGAACAGCTTATTGGCATTATTCCGTATAGTGAGGAACTATTGGAAATGTCAATAAATACGGGCAACGAATTGTCGTCCGTAGGGTCTCTGGGAGTTCAATTAAATACAATTTATCAAAAAATTATCGGTGAAGGGAGTTGAAAGAGGTCTTCGGTTGTAGATGTAAAATTCATAAATGTGATCTTAAAAAAGAGGAGGTTGTAACATGCCCAGATATCGGGATTTAACCCATACGGCCCGACCGTCGGATGCACCACGAGTCTTTGAACCTAAGAATCCCATTAGAACGACCGACCCCGGCGCACTTCAGATGTTGAAAATGGTAGAGGAACAAAAAATTGAGACGGTTTTTGACCGTGCAGTTGCTCAACACCCCCAGTGCGCTTTTGGATATAAAGGAATATGTTGCCGAATTTGTATGGCAGGTCCTTGCCGCGTTAAAACAGAAGAGGGTGTAGGCAGTCGCGGATTATGCGGAGCCACCGCATATACTATTGTTTCGCGTAATATTGTCCGCCTCATCGCAGGAGGGGCTGCTTCCCACTCGGAGCACGCGCGTCATGTACTGCATACCGCTCATGCTATGCTTGAGGGTCATGCTCCAGATTATAAGATTGAATCTCCGGCTAAACTTCAAAAATTAGCTCAGGATTTGGGGATTGCCACCTTAGACCGTACGGACGTGGATATTTTTAGAGACGTTGTCGAACTAGGGTATGCAGATTTCGGTCGCTATCAAGATCGTCCTCTAGCATTTTTGGATTCATTTTTGACTGAGGGACGTCGCAAGAAATTCCTAGCCACTAACATTATGCCAACCGCCATTGACAAATCTGTTACTGAACTCATTGCACAAACTGCCATGGGCGTTGACAGTGATCCTGTTAATATTATTTTCGGAGGCCTAAAGTGTGCGCTGGCCGACTTAGGTGGAGAGTATATCGGGACAAAACTCAGTGACGTTATGTTCGGAATCCCTCAGCCGATCGTCTCAGAGGCTAATCTGGGCGTAATCAATGAAAAAATGGTCAATATTGCTGCTCACGGACACAACCCAGTTTTAAGTGAAATGATCGTTGCTGCTGCGCGCGCAATGAAAGATGACGCTATTGCTGCTGGTGCTGAAGGCGTCAATGTAGTTGGGATTTGCTGTACAGGTAATGAGTTGCTCATGCGCGAAGGCGTTTATTTAGCTACCTCTTCGGCCTCACAGGAATTAGCTATCTTGACAGGTGCTTTGGATGCAATGGTCGTTGATATTCAATGTATTTACCCAGCAGTGCAAACTCTGGCTGAATGCTATCATACAAAGGTTGTCACAACCGAAGCGATCATGAAAATCCCTAATGCTCAACACATCGCCTTTAATACAGCTTCCGCTTTGGAAGATGCTAAAAAGATTATTGGCATTGCTATTAAAGCCTTTAAGAATCGTGATCCTAAGAAAGTCAACATTCCTTCCGAAAAGCACAGCCTTGTTGCAGGCTTTAGCGTGGAAGCACTTACGGAAATTTTCTCGAAGGTCAATCCTGATCGCCCAATTTCTGTGCTAACAGATGCTATCCTGAGTGGGCAACTTAAGGGTGTCGTTCTGATGGCAGGATGTAATAACCTCAGACGTCCTCAAGATGAAGGCCACATTGCAGTTCTAAAAGAGCTTGTGAAAAATGACGTATTTGTCGTTTCCACTGGTTGCTCTTCTGGTGCCTACGCTAAATTTGGTCTTATGTCACCTTTAGCCGTTGAAGAATATGCCGGCGAAGGGCTCAAATCTTTCTTTAAAATGTTAGAAGCAGCAAATCCACAATTGGCGACTGGTCTCCCATTAGTCTTCCATTGTGGCTCTTGTGTGGATAACAGCCGTGGTATGGACTTGGCGATAGCGATGGCTAATGAGCTTGGTGTAGACACACCGAAAGTTCCATTTGCCGCTTCTGCTCCAGAGGCCATGCATGAAAAAGCGGTTGCGATCGGTTCTTGGTGTGTCACGATGGGACTGCCCTGCCACGTTGGTTCTATGCCTCCTGTTGAAGGTAGTGACCTTGTCTATGGGGTTACAACTCAAATTGCGCATGACGTCTTTGGTGGAAACTTCATCTTAGAGATGGACCCTGTCCTTGGTGCACGGAAAATCCTAGATGCTTTAGAGTATCGGTCTTGGAAACTAAATGTGCATAGAAAAGCTGCGGAAAAATTTGAAACTTCTCTAGCGCAAGGCTGGTAAGAAAGGAGGAAGAGTAATGTCTGTTGAACAAATTAGCGAAGAAGTAATTAAAGAACCCAAAAAATTACTACGTAAAGCTTACGATGGCACGATTACCGCTATGAGCTATGCAGAAATTCTGCTAAACCGTGCAATCAAAGATTTTGGTACAGAACAAATCATCGGTTATCCAGATACTGCCTATCACCTTCCGGTTATAATGTGTTTATCTGGTGAAAAAGTTACCAAACTGGGTGAATTAGTTCCTATCTTGAATCGCTTGCGTAATCAAGTTCGCACAGAACTTACCGTGGAGAATTCAAAGCTTTGGGGTGAATCAGTTTTATATGCTGCAGAGGTTATTGAGACAATCAGTTATCTCCGCGGAGAGAATCCTAAAGAAAAACCTTGGACTGGATTCTTAGGTGATCCTATTGTACGGAAACACGGGATTAAGATGGTAGACTGGACCATTCCTGGTGTTGCTGTTATTCTCGGACGAGCTAAAGACTCTCAAGCGGCCAAAAAAATCGTAGAAAACCTCATGAATAAAGGGTTCATGATCTTCCTTTGTGACGAGATCATTGAACAGTGCCTCGAAGAAAACGTCAAAATTGGGGAAGATTACATTGCCTTCCCATTAGGCAACTTCACGCAAATTATTCATGCTGTGAACTATGCTTTCAGAGCAGGTCTTGCCTTCGGTGGGATCGCTCCTGGAGACAGAGCAAAACATCTTGACTATCAAAAACGTCGGGTTCTGGCCTTCGTTCTTCATCTCGGCGAGCGGGATGATGTTAAGGTAGCTGCTTCAATGGGTGCAATCTTCATGGGCTTCCCAGTCCTGACGGATCAGCCACTTCCTGCAGAAGATCAAATCCCTGATTGGTATATCTCTGAGCCTGACTATGAGAAAATTGTTCCGTTGGCAATGGAAGTTCGCGGAATTAAATTGACAAGTATTGATATTCCTATTCCAGTCAACTTCGGACCTGCTTTCGAAGGAGAAACCATTCGTAAAGCAGACACCTACGTTGAATTTGGTGGCGGACGCACAACTTCGTTTGAGCTCATTCACTCAGTCGGACCTGACGATATTACTGATGGTAAGATCACGGTTATCGGGCCTGAAATTGATACAGTCCCAGAGGGCACCAAAATGCCTTTGGGGATTGTGGTTAATGTCTACGGACGTAAGATGCAAGATGACTTTGAAGGCGTTTTGGAACGTCGAATTCACTACTTTACAAACTACGGAGAAGGTATCTGGCACGTTGCTCAACGGGATATGATGTGGGTTCGGATTTCCAAAGAAGCTCGAGCTAAAGGCTTCTTAATAAGACACATTGGTGAGCTCTTGATGGCAAAATTAAAACAAGAATTCCCAGCCATCATCGACCGCGTAGAAGTTGTTATTTATACAGAACAGGCTGCGGTTGAGGAAAACCTCATCAAAGCCCGCGAAGTGTATAAGAGACGTGACGATCGTATGAGGACCTTGACGGATGATTCCGTTGAAGACTTCTACTCCTGCTTGCTTTGTCAATCCTTTGCTCCTAACCATGTCTGTATTGTTACCCCGGAACGGGTTGGCTTATGCGGAGCTGTCAGTTGGTTGGATGCCAAAGCATCGTTTGAAATTGCCCCAACCGGTCCAAACCAACCTATTCCCAAAGGCCCAGCAATTGATGAATTAAAGGGCATGTGGAAAAGTTGTAACGACTATCTTTATACAACTTCGAACAACAGCTTAGAAGAGGTCAATCTCTATACAATCATGGACAAACCAATGACTTCCTGCGGTTGCTTTGAGGCTATTATGGCCATCATTCCGGAAGCCAATGGGATTATGGTTACCACCCGTGAACACAGCGGAATGACCCCTGTCGGTATGACATTCTCCACATTAGCTGGAACATGCGGCGGCGGATATCAAACTCCTGGATTTATGGGAATTGGACGCTCATACCTTGTCAGCAAGAAATTTATTCCTGCTGATGGTGGACTTGCCCGTATCATCTGGATGCCTAAAGAACTAAAAGAGTTCTTGCGTGAGGATTTAGTTCAACGTTGCATCGATGAAGGTTTAGGCGAAGACTTTATCGATAAGATCGCAGATGAGAGCGTGGGAACAACTACGGACGAAATTATTCCATTCCTCGAAGAAAAAGGACATCCTTGCTTCGGTCTTGAATCACTAATGTAAGCTGGTTAGCAAGACGCCAAGGCTTCTGTATTCGTCAGAGGCCTTGGCTGAATGCCCCATTCTATTTAATTAACTAATTAAATAGAATATTCTTTCAGAAAAAGTATATTTTATTAGCGCAATAGGTTATGATAAATAAGGTTACCTACTTATACTAAATCAACTTAGAAAGGGGTTTCAAAATGGCTCTAACAGGTTTAGAAATCTATAAACAACTCCCTAAGAAAAACTGCGGAGAGTGTGGCGTACCAACTTGTCTCGCTTTTGCTATGGCATTGGCTGCAGGTAAAGCTGCATTGGACACCTGTCCTTATGTCACGGATGCTGCTCGTGAAAATTTGGAGTCCGCCGCTGCACCTCCAATCAAAGCCATCAAATTTGGCAATGGGACGGTTATGGGGGATGAAACAGTCATGTATCGTCATGATAAGACTTTTTATCATGAAACAACCATCATCATTCAAGTGTCTGATGCCCTAAGTGATGACGAAGTAAGTGCAAAACTCGCTGAGATCAACGGCTTGGAGTTCGACCGCGTTGGACTTCATTACGCAGTCGAGGGCGTAGCTGTAGTTAATGAATCTGGTGATGCTGCGCGCTTTGCAAAAGTTGCGGCGGCTGTGGCTGCAGGCACTGAGAAATCTCTGATCTTGATGAGTAATGATCCTGCAGCGTTAAAGGCTGCTGTAGCACCTTTGGCAGCGCGTAAACCTCTCATCGGAGAAGCAAACGCCGATAACTATGAAGCAGTTGTTAATATTGCCAAAGAAAATTCAGTTCCAGTAATCCTGAAAGCAGAGGGCCTTGATGCATTAAGTGATCTTGTGGAAAAGGCAGTAGCCCTTGGATATAAGGAATTCGTTTTGGATCCCGGTTCTAAAACCACAGTTCAAAAGTTAGCTGATCTGACCCAACTGCGTCGTTTATCTATTAAAAAGAAATTCCGCACGTTTGGTTATCCGGTCATTGTCTTTACAAACCATGAAAATCCGCTTGATGAAATTATGGAAGCTTCCGTTTATGTTTGTAAATATGCTAGTGCTATCGTCTTAAAAACTAGCGCTAAAGCACATCTTTTGCCTCTGATGACGCTCAAACAAAACCTATACACTGATCCTCAGAAACCAATTCAAGTTGAGGAGAAACTGTATGCTATTGGAGAAGTAAACGAGAATTCCCCCTTGTACCTCACGACGAATTTCTCCTTAACCTACTACAGTGTCGAGGGTGAAGTAGAATCCACCAAAATCCCTAGTTATATTATTCCGGTCAATACTGAAGGAACTTCAGTTCTCACCGCCTACGCTGCTGGTAAATATGAGCCAGAGTTAATGTGGGAGACGATGCAAAAGTTAGGTGTTCCTGAACTTCTCAAACATAAAAATGTTATCATTCCAGGTTATGTTGCTGTTGTCACTGCTAAACTCAAAGAAATCTCCGGCTGGAATGTTATTGTTGGTCCTCGGGAATCAAGCGGGATCGTTGCGTTCGCAAAAACTTTGAAATAGTTCATAGTTGGATTGAACTGCCGTAAGAAAGACTTAGCACACACTAAAGAGATTTAGATTGTAACTAATCGCTTTGGACGAGGGATTTCTTAAGGTAGAGTAAGGAAGTGACAACGATGCCCCCATTTCAAATTAAATTCATGCCAGAGAGCCGCATCATTGAGGTAGATCCCGGTACGTCGCTGCTTCATGCAGCCGCTCAGGCCGAAATATTTATCAAATCAGGATGTGGTAGTAAGGGATCCTGCGGTGCTTGTAAAGTTGTCGTTTTAAGTGGGGATCCTCTAGTGATCGGAACCGGAAGCTTGACACCTGAACAGTTATCAGAAGGGGTTCGACTAGCCTGTCAGACCATGGTTCAAGGAGATATGACAGTTGAGGTACCTCTGGAATCTAGGTTAAAAGAACATCAGGTGTTAATGGGGGATGTCCAAAAGGGGATACTACAGGAAAGCGACCATGATTTACTCGAGAAATTCGGGCATCAGCCTCTCGCAACAAAGCTGAGGATTTCACTTTCAGCTCCGACTTTGACGGAAAACACAAGTGATTGGGCTCGCCTGAGCATGGAGATACGCCGTGTCCTACAAAGCGGAGACAAACCCGTTGATATTCCTTTGTCAGTACTTAAAAATCTCCCTGAAGCGCTCCGTAAAGCAAACTGGGACGTATCTGTTACTTTGACAGATATTGACAACGGAATAACAGTGACCCACGTGGAAGCGGGAAATGATAACCCTCCGTATGGGCTGGCGATCGATATTGGTACAACAACCGTTGTCGTTTATCTTGTCAATCTCTCAACTGGAGAAGTTGTAGATCAGCAGGGGTCTTACAATAAACAAGCAAAATTCGGCGATGACGTTATCACACGTATAGTGTATGCGGTTGAAAACGCAGCACAGTTACAAGAGATTCGAATCGCTGTTGTTGATACCATCAACGAACTTATTGATAAGATACTTGCCCGTCAATCTTTGTCCAGTAACGACTTTTCAGCTGCAGTGGCTGCCGGAAATACGACAATGACGCAACTGTTTTTAGGAGTAGATCCGCGCTACATTCGGCTAGAACCTTATATTCCAACCATGACAAACGTTCCTTCTATCCCTGCCAAGGACGTCGGTCTTCATATCTTGCCTGAGGCTTTGGTACATTGCTTTCCTTCGGTAGCGAGTTATGTCGGAGGGGATATTATATCTGGAACAATGGTAACAGATCTAGCTAACGGAGAAGACATTATTCTCTTCATTGATATTGGAACTAATGGAGAAATAGTGCTTGGAAACACAGATTGGCTTGTATCATGTGCTTGTTCTGCTGGCCCAAGCTTTGAAGGTGGCGGAATTACCTTTGGAATGCGTGCAATGCCAGGGGCAATTGAACGAGTTGTCATAGATCCTGAAACTCTGGACGTAGCGCTCAAAGTGATTAGCAAAACCCTGCCAGTAGGGATATGCGGGTCAGGACTTGTGGATTGTTTGTCCAAGCTGCTTGAAGCGGGTATCATTGATCGCGTTGGTAATTTCCAGATGGGACATTCCGCTAACTCGGCTCGGCTACGAGCTACTTCAGACGACAAAGAATTCGTATTAGCCTGGGCTGATCAAGCTGGTGGGGGAAAAGATGTTGTCATCACTGAAAATGATGTTAAAAACACTATCCGAGCTAAAGGTGCCATTTACGCTGGTATCCGAACATTGCTGAATATGGTTGCAGTGGAGATGGACATGATAAGCCGGATCATCATTGCTGGCGGCTTTGGTAATTATCTTAATGTTCAGGATTCCGTTCAAATTGGACTGCTTCCAGATATTGAAGAGGAACGGTTTGAGTTTATCGGAAATGCTTCAATCAAAGGAGCGCGTCTTGCTTTACTTTCACAAAACGCCTGGCGTGAAGCGAAAGAATTAGGACAAAAAATGACCTATGTCGAGTTGTCGGTTGGACCGACATTTATGGATGAATATGTTTCAGCTCTGTTTTTGCCGCATACGGATTTCTCTCTATTCCCATCTTGTACTTAACGTAACACAGGAGGTAAATCATGACCAAATATATTGCTGTTGCTGGTAAAGGTGGAGTAGGGAAAACGACGTTCACTGCTTTATTACTAAGGCAAATGGTCCATCGAGGGAACGGGATTTCCGTTCTGGCGGTTGATGCCGACCCCAACGCAAACCTTGGAGAAGCTCTGGGTTTAACTGTCACAGCAACTATTTCAGATTTGCTTGAACAGACAAAAGATCCCAAAGCAATCCCCAATGGAATGTCAAAGCAAATTTTTATCGAGTATAAACTTTCGCAGGCACTTGTAGAAACCAAAGATATCGACCTGTTTGCCATGGGCGGGCCACAAGGGGCAGGATGTTACTGTTATGCCAATGATCTCTTACGCAAATATATTGAGACCACTGGAGAAAACTATGACTTTGTGGTGGTGGATTCTGAAGCTGGTCTGGAACATATCAGCAGACGTACCATTCCGCGCATCGATGAGATGTTCGTTATCAGTGATTCTTCAGCTCGGGGCGTTCGCTCAGCAGGACGGGTACATGAACTTATCCGTGGACTTAAGTCCGCAGTTGGTTCGCTGCACTTAATTGTAACTAAATCTAGTGCAGGTAGTATGGAATCCTTAAGTGATGAGATAGAACGTACAGGGCTGACATTGATCGGAGATATTCCCTTAGATCCTATGGTAGTAGAATATGACTTAGCGGGTAAACCATTGTATGATTTGCCTGATGATGCCGTTGCGGTTAAGGCTGTGGAAAGTATTTTGAACCGTGCCGGAATCTTTAACTAGAAAGGAGAGAAGTTCATGTCCGTAACAATCGTAAAAGAAAGATATACTGGTAAAATTGGAGAGGTAACACTCGGCGCAACTTCTGAACAAGGAGGAACGAGAACCTCTACAGTCACTATTGGTGGGGATAGCGCCTTACCATATCTCCATTTTGAAGGAAAAGTTAGTCGTCCTGTGATCGCTATGGAGGTCAATGACATCGCCCCAACTTGGAGTGAAACACTCAAAAAACAATATGGAGATGTCTTCAATAACCCAGGCGCTTGGGCAAAACAATGCGTTGAAGAATTCGGTGCAGATCTCATTTATCTAAAACTCTATGGAGCAGACCCTGATGGTGCTAATCGTTCACCTGAAGATTGTGTTCGCGTTGTTAAAGAAGTTTTGGCTGCCGTCGGAGTACCGCTTATCGTAGTTGGATGTGGCGACACAGCTAAAGATAATGAAGTTATTGCAGCAGTTGCTGAAGCAGCTACTGGCGAAAATCTTCTTATCGGTGTTGCTGAACAGGAAACCTACAAAACTTATGCAGCTGCCGCAATGGTTCATAAGCACACTTTGATTGCGCAGTCACCCCTTGACATTAACATCTGTAAACAACTTAATATCTTGATCAATGAAATGGGTCTTCCGTTAAACAAGATCGTTATTGACCCACTTATTGCTGGACTTGGCTTTGGTATTGAGTATGCTTATTCTATTATGGAACGGGCACGCTTAGGAGCGCTAGGAAATGACAAAATGCTCGCTATGCCAATGTTTTGTTCCGTAGGTTATGAAGCTAACCGGACTAAAGAGTCCAATTCCGATGCTGTAGAAAATGCTCAGTGGGGTGAACTTGATGACCGTGCTGTGCTTTGGGAATCATTAACTGCTTCTGGTTTGATGCAAGTTGGGGCTAGTATTATTATGATGCGTAACCCTGCTGCTGTTGCAGTTGTTAAAAAGAACATTGACGAACTGATGAGCGTCTAAAAGCTTAAGTTTAAAAGCAAATTTTTATTCAATTTGTATTGCATATTGAATAATTACGTCATTATGTAAGTCAGTATATTCTAGAATTATGAAAGGACGTGGCCGAATGACAATGCTTATTTTTGGTGAGCGGATCAATGGGATGTACACTGATATTGGAGATGCTCTTAAAGCTAAAGACCCAAAACCGTTACAATTTTGGGCTACAAAACAAGAAGAAGGCGGAGCCCACTATCTGGACCTAAATTCAGGGCCAGCTATCCCTAAAGAAGAGCGCGCAGAAGCTTATCAATGGATGGTTAATGTCGTTCAAGAAGTTTCCGAACTGCCACTTATCTTAGACTCCACAAACTATGATGCTATTGAAGCAGGGTTGAAACTTTGTAAGAAGCCTGCAATTATTAACTCAGTTGATGCAACACCAGAAAAAATGGAGCGCGTTTTCAAAATGGCCGCTGATTACAACGCTGGGGTTGTTGGTTTGACGATGGATAAAAAAGGAATTCCTTTAGACCATGAACTTCGGGTAGCTTTCGCAATGGAATTAGTTGCAGCTGCTGATGAATATGGCTTACCGATGGAAGATCTCTACATCGATCCTCTAATTCTTCCTGTTAACGTTGCTCAAGAACATGCGTTGCAAGTATTAAAAAGCTTAGCTCAAATTAAAATGCTTGCTGATCCAGCACCGCGTACGGTTCTTGGCTTAACGAACGTATCTCAAAAATCTCCTCATAACATTACCAATCTGCTCAATCGTACCTACTTGGCAATGGCTATTGGTGCAGGTCTTGATGCAGCCATTATGAATGCCAATGATGAAGAACTTGTCGACGTTGCTGCTACTACGCAAATTTTGCTCGGTAGAAGCATCTATGCAGATTCTTATCTTAACGTTTTCCGTCAACGCTAATATCCTACCTTAAGCCAATAAATGCTAAGGTTAGCATGACAAAGTTCAGTTCATTTAGTACACACTTTTGAAGGTATAGTTATTTTTTAACAGGAAAAGCACCTCAGACTGTTCTGAGGTGCTTTTCCTGTGCGCCTAAACATAAGGTATATGAAAGGAAATATCCAAGGCATCTTTGACTTGTTATTTCCTTTTCATATGCCTAAGTGATTTTTCATAAGAATATTCATACTGTGTAGGCGACAAGCATAGCTATCATAAGGAAGATTATCTGGAGGTGGATAAATATGGAGACTTACTTTTATAAAGATCCGCGAATTACAGAATGGATTGACCAAATCACAGAAACAGTATTTGCAGCCTGTTTATTAACCGGGGTAGACTCAGAGAAAGAGTTTCAAAAAGGTTGTCAAATCGTTTCAAAGCTCTCATTAATGTTACAAGGAATTTCAACGTTTCCAGCAGAATATTTAGAGGATGGACTCAAACAACTTCTTGAACAACATCTGCCTGACGCACAAGTTATTAATAACTTTCCTACATTTCATGATACTTTGGATAGAATGTTATGTGAAGGCATATCAAAGTCCATCAATTCTCAAACCGAAGAACTATTAAGTAGCTCAATTCCTATACAAGATCAAGCAAAAGAGCATTCTATTGCAGAGCAGGACGAAAACTCTGAAACGACCGAGCAAGTCGTACCCGATGAGTTACTGATTGAAATTGCAATTCCAGCCCTTGCCTCCTGCGAACTTAAATGCCCCGAGATTCATGAAATAAAAGCGAAAGAGGATACTCTTAATACTAAAGCGTATGGAATGGTGCGGACTTCGCAAGTTCCAGTGCATGCTGTTCCTCTTCAGCGGATTTTAAGTAACATCTTTCCTAACAGTTCTGTATGTTGGAACTTCGATATAAAGGGTCAGATATTTCTGGCACAAGTAAAGAATATCTTGATTTATCTCTCAGATTTAGAGCAGCCCATTCTAATTGAAGACTTTGCGAAGGAGGGTTGGAAGGTTTATGTGTGTAGGCCTGAAGATCTATCGTTTCCGCGCAGAATAGAACGAGGCATTAAACAAACACTCCGTTCAGGAATGAAGTCACAAATTATTTAAATTGAAGTATTTTCTTGCGTATAAGTAGGAAATACTCTTTCTTTGTCGAAATACGTAAAGGAGGTATAAATTCGTAATGAAGATCTAGCCATTGAAATGGGGAATAATTATGTCTGATCTGTTACTTAAAATCTTAGAAACAACTTTAACCGCGATTGAGTCGGGAAAAGAAGAAATCTTTTATATTGCTGAGACATCGCGGACTGAGACGCAACGACTAACTAGTGAACTCTCTCAGCTTAAAGCTGATATTGCGCGAGTTATATCTCAAGTTGATTTTCTAGAGAAAGTAGATCGGCGTATACGTCAGAAACTTATGGAAGTAAATAGAGATTACCTAAAATACTCTGAGAAAGAAATGATCGCGGCGTATGGAGAAGCAAAAGATGCTCAGGTCAGTCTTAAACTTTCACAAGGCAAAGAAAAACAATTGCGAAAGCGACGAGATGATCTTGAACACTCTCTACGCCAGATGCAAATAACGATCGAACGTGCTGAAAATCTGATGACACAGCTGAGCACAGCGGTTAGTTTATTGCAAGGCGGAGTGGAGGAAGCTCTAGAAACTCTAAGCTACGATCAACGTCAAGAAATGGTTCTGAGGGTTATTAGAGCTCAAGAGGAAGAGCGGCGTCGTTTAGCAAGGGAAATTCATGATGGCCCTGCGCAGACATTGGCCAATATCGTCTTGCGCCTGGAAATTGCCGAAAAGTTACTCGAGATAGATCCTAGCCGGCTCAAGGCTGAACTCAAAGATCTTAAGAATTTAGTTAGGTCGAATCTTCAAGATATCCGAAGGATCATTTTTGATCTCAGACCTATGGCTCTTGATGATTTAGGACTGGTACCGGCCATAGCTAAATACCTAGATAATTTTCAGGAAAACTACGGGATAAATTGCGAGCTTCAAATTGAAGGCCGTGAAAAGCGGTTATTTCCAGCAATGGAAGTGGCCCTCTTTCGCTTAATTCAAGAGGGAATGACCAATGTTGCGAAGCATGCTCACACGGAGAAAGTAGATATTTCTTTGGTCTACCATAAAAATACGACAATCGCTCGCATCCAAGATTATGGCAAAGGATTTGAAACGTCTTTAGTTTTGAACGCTCCAGGGGAGCATTTCGGCTTGATTGGAATGCGCGAACGCGTTGAAATGTTTTCTGGACGTTTTTCCGTTCAATCAACCTTAGGGAAGGGGACAACGATCGAACTATCAATTCCAGCAAGACATAAGGAGGAACAACATGATTCGGATTGTAATTGCCGATGATCATCCACTGTTAAGAGAGGGACTACGCCGAATTTTGGAATTTGAAGAAGGAATTGAAGTCGTTGAAGAAGTAGGTGATGGTCAAGGCGCTATTAATATCGCACGCATTATGACGTTCGATATTTTATTAATGGATCTTAATATGCCTGGGGTGAATGGCTTGGAGGCCAGTCGCGTTATTCGCCGTGAACGACCTGAGATAGGTATTTTAGTGCTTACAGTTGATGATTCGGATGATAAAGTTTTTCAAGTACTTCAACTTGGAGTCGCAGGTTATCTGCTTAAAGATGTGGACTCGAAAACATTGATTCAATCTATTCGTAAGGTATTTAATGGCGAATCTATTTTATCACCTGCAGTTACGCATAAATTGCTGGAGCAATTTACCCATTCGATTCCTACGAAAAACACTTGTGGACTTAGTGAGCGTGAGATGGAAATTCTGAAGTATTTGGTACGGGGATCTTCTAATCGGGAGATTGGAACTGCTTTATTCATTAGTGAAAAAACGGTTAAAAATCATCTTTCAAGTATTTACCGTAAATTGGCAGTTGATGATCGCACTCAAGCTGCTCTTAAAGCTGTGAAACTAAAATTTGTCCAACTCGACTAAAATTGTGTTTAGCAATTGTCATTGCGAAACATCCCTTTAACGTGTAAAATAAAAGTACAACTGTATAAATGAATTCTATCATTCTATATAAATAATTATAGAAATAAGAGCGTTCACAAAGCTTTTCAATTATTTGCCTATTTTAGAGAAAAGCCATGGAGACGTATTTTGGAGGATTAGACTATGAAAATTAGCTTTTTTGGCGCTGCACAAGTCGTCACTGGTTCATCTTATCTCGTGGAATCTGGTGAATCACGTATTTTAGTTGATTGCGGAATGTTTCAGGGATCAAAAGCGCTGAAAGAGCTAAATTATGCTACCTTTCCATATAATCCAGCAAGTCTTGATGCAGTTATTTTGACTCATGCCCATATTGACCACTCTGGGATGTTGCCTAAACTAGTTAAGGCTGGCTTCAAGGGTACCATCTGGGCAAGCGCTGAAACAATCAAATTATGTTCAATAATGCTCCCAGATAGTGGCCATATTCAAGAAATGGAAGTAAAACGCAAAAATCTAAAGCTGGCCAGGGCAGGACTTCAACCCCTGGTTCCCATTTATACCGTCCAAGATGCGCTTGATACTCTCCCATACTTTCATGAAACACCGTATCAAGACACAATTGAACTCGTCCCTACGATATCGTTTCAACTTTTTGATGCGGGTCATATTTTAGGCTCTGCACACGTTGTACTGCACATCAAAGAGCCAGATCTTAATAAAACTATTGTGTTTTCTGGTGATATCGGCAATGTTAACCAACCTTATCTTGAAGATCCAAGCATATTGAGTAATGCTGAAGTTGTCATTATGGAAACAACCTATGGAAATCGTCTCCATGATGAAAACACAGCCGAGAAGAAAATAGATCGTGCTGAACAGCTTGCAGAAATAATTCGTACGACATATGAGGCCGGAGGAAATCTAATCATTCCTGCTTTTGCTATTGAACGAACACAGGACCTTCTTTATTATCTCCGTAAATTACAGGACGAACATCGCATTCCTACTTTACCAGTTTATATTGACAGTCCTTTAGCCATTGCTGCGACAAAAATATTCCAAGAAAACACATCTCATTTTGATTCTGAGATACGAGATCTGATCAAACAAGGCAGTAGTCCTCTGAGCATGCCTAACGTTCATTTCAGTCTAACGACTGCGGATTCAATAGCTCTAAATGAGATTGAAAGCGGAGCGATTATTATCGCCGCCAGCGGCATGGCTGATGCTGGGCGTATTAAGTACCACCTTAAGCAGAATCTCTGGCGAGACAAGGCTACAGTTCTTTTTGTAGGGTATCAGGCTCAAGGTACACTTGGCCGAATTCTTTCAGATGGTGTTGAGACCGTAACCATACACGGGGAGAAGGTTGTGGTTAAAGCCAGAATTAGTCATATGGATGGTTTATCCGCTCATGCTGATCAAACAGAACTACTGAATTGGCTCTCTCTTCTAGGAAAGAATGCGGAGCAAATCATTCTTGTTCATGGGGAAGTAGAGGCACAAACTATCTTTTCCGCTAAAATCCAAGAAACCTTCGGAAAAACACCCCTTATCCCTCAACTAGGGGAAACGTTTGAATTTACGCCCGAGCAGATCATTCGACACGCTCCCCCAAAAGTATGGTTAACACAGGACGCTTCGATACAGGGTAGCGAAGAAAAAGTACAACTTTCTCCGTTTAGGACAATAAGAAAATTACCATCTCAGTCAGTCCCCCCCACTTTCAAACGATCCAAACTATCCGAACCTCACTCATCACGCGCTCAAGTTAATAGAGCCTATGTCCGTTTACGTCACCATCTTAAACAGCTTATTGATGAAGGGCAACGAACCCACAATTTTGATCGAGTCGTTAATCTTCTCGACAGCATGACACGTTGGCTTGAAGCACAAGAACGAGACACGCGACACTAAAGTATACAGGCGTCTCTCAAAGCCATGCAAATTCCGAGGTTTGGCGTTTAAGTCCGGCTAAGAAGCGGAGGGTTTCTTCTCGGCGCTTTATCGCCAAACGTTTACCTGCTTTGGTTGATACTTTGTTTGGGAGGGCATCGGCAAAGAGACGGGCTCGGTCGATCGCATTTTCAGGTGTCTGAATTAATTCATCTTGACCAACTACACTAAATAAACGCATTAAACCGATGTTTCCAAAGTTGTCCAGAATGTCAGATTCGCGTAAATAGACCGCTTCATCACTCCGTCCCGGTTCTGAGTAATACATGTGTTTTTCAACGGCATCTAAAACTATGGGTAACTTGGTCGGAGAGAACATCATTTGTTGTAAAAGATTTGCCGAGATTCCTTTGGAACGTAAAGCGTGATCAACGTTTTTGAGCGCATAGATTGGGTATTTCCCTGTGTCATGTAACATTGCTGCAGTATAAAGAACTTCATCGTCCAAGGTTAAGTGGCTAGAAAGTTCTTTGGCTAGATAATAGACTCTAAAACAATGTTTAACACCCCAAGCAGAGTGAGCACCTGACTTATCTACGATTTGGATTAGTTCTTGACGAAAGTCCATAAGTTGTCCTCCTTAGAATTTTAAGATTCGTTTACAAACTATATACGCCAAAAGATAGGTAATTTCCTGCCAAAATATGGAAAATATATCTTGGCTTTTATACCTATTATCGGATAATTAAACATCTTGCAGCCTATTTATCCTTTATATAACAATTTATTGTAAGGGTAATACAAAGAAAGTGAGAAGGTTTTAGGGATACTTTCTTGGTGAGTGCATAGGGAGTGAACGTCGATGAATAAAGTTAGTGTTTATGGGAGCTTTACACAAGCTCTTTTCTTTTCCGGAGTGGTAGCAATTCCGAAATATCTCTTAACACATTATACAGAGATCGGTTTAAACGACCGTGAGATGATGGTGTTGATTCAGATTATATGCGATGCTGAAACGAACCCATTTCCCTCTGTCGCCACCTTAGCGGGGCGTATGACTGCTTCCTCTTCAGACATCGAAGAAGTTGTGGGCAGGTTAGTGGAGAGGAAATTGCTTGCTATTGAAAGGTACTGGAATCCTATCGAGCAAAAGTGGGGCAACAGTTATAGTATTGTTGGTCTGATCGATGAACTTGCTGAACTATGGGCTATAGAACGCTCTCAGCAATTGGAAGAAGAACGAACCTTAAGACAAAGCCAATCCTCCTCACAACAGACATCTACGCCAATTAGCCCGCCTATGGAGAACTTAGTCCGTGTCTTTGAGCAGGAACTTGGTCGCCCACTTACCCGCTTAGATTGTGAAAACTTGGATCGTTGGCTGTCATCTAATTTTTCGGAAGACCTGATCACAGAAGCCTTAAGAAGAGGAGTAAGTGCAGGTATTCGGAATTTCCGCTATTTAGACTCTATACTTCGAGAGTGGGAGAAAAAAGGATTGCGCACGCGAGCGGAAATCGAGGCAGAGGATGCTCATTTTCAGTCTCGACAGGAGAAAAAAGTAACAAAACCTAAGAATCAGGTTCCTAAAACAGGATCGAATAAGTATGAAAAGTTTTATCTATAAGTGAGCGGTTGATTGAGATACATCCTAGATTTCCGAGGAGGGGATTGTTCAAGATGAGAAGTGTAAAAGATATTTTGAAAAGTAATGTCTTAGCCGCTAAACCACTCAATGCTGACTTGAAGTTCACTCCCTACATCGATCCGGATTACCCCATTGCCGACCAGAACGACGAAATGACAACTGAACAAATAAAACCCGCTGAAACTTTAATATGTCCTATTTGCCAGGATCGTGGAATCATAATCGAAGGGGATGTAGCCTATCCTTGCAATTGTATGCGTATGAGGAAAATTGAAAATCAATTTCGCCATGCGCGGATTTCACGTGTTTTAAAGAACTGCCGTCTAGAAAAATTTAGATTCGATTTTTACGGCCCGGGAAAACTAGACCAAACACATAGTGAAGGGGCAACTAAGGCCTTAAATGCTGCCCGAAGCTTTGTGGAGGAATGTCAGCAGAACCCTCATGGCCTTGGGATTCTGTTCACAGGTCCAGTCGGATCTGGTAAAACCTATCTGGCGGCTTCAATTGCCAATGAACTAATAGAAGCCCAGCTTCAGGTTCTTTTTTTAGTGGTCCCAGATCTATTGGATGAATTACGTGCATCCTATAAGTCTGAAGTCAATGAAATGGATTTATTGGATACAGCCCGGACAATTCCCATTTTGATTCTGGATGATCTTGGCGCCCATAATTATACGGATTGGACACGTAATCGCCTTTATTCAATTATAAACTATCGTATGAATGAGTTACTTCCTACCGTTATTACTTCAAATCTTTCGCTCGATGAAATGGAAGACTATATAGGGGTACGTACCACCTCAAGGATAATCCAGTCCTCACGAATCTTCCGCTTGACCGTTGAAGAAGATATTCGCCATCAGATATATGATGAACGCGAAAGGAAATAATAAAATTTATTTTTGAAACCTATGCATGTCTTGAAGAGGACATGCATAGGTTTTTTTAAGGAGTAAATCTAAAATTAATAGGAGGTGTTCAGCTTTGACTAAAATTATTGCGATAAACCGCAAACACGCCGTCATCGTGGCCAGTTTTTTAGTGATTTGCATGATCGGATTCGCTGGATTTTCACTATGGCAAAACACAGAGGCGAGAGTAAGCAAAATTAGCAAAATTCCCGAAATCAAAATGCTCGGCGTAACTGTAGAACCAGTCTCGATAGTTAAGGATCTTACGTATGGGAATGTGACATTAAAGGGGGCACAAGTGATCACAACCAAAGTATTCGATTTGGTTGCCACAGTACAAAATACTACGGCTAAGAAAATGACCAACATTCCGGTCGAATTACAAGTAACCCTCATCGGAGATGATACGAAAAAAGTAACCTCACCAGGAACCTTGCCCACACTTGAACCAGGTGCTACTGCCCGTGTAGCTTTTCGACAGATTAAAGCGTTAGGGGATGCAATGGGAAAAAGTGCAACAGCAGGACAACACTTGATAACAATAAGCATTAAACCTAATCTAGAAGGAGGTGTAGAACAAGCTACAGAAGCAAGCTTTCGTTTTACTGTGGATTCAACGGTAAAAGTACCCGCTACCGTTCAAAAACAGTAAGAGAAATAAAAAATAAGTGCTAGTCGCAAGCACTTATTTTTGTTTTTTCTGTCATACGCGATATAATGATGCAGAGGTGTTTAGAATGGAAATACAAGTAGACTTACATACCCATACCGTAGCAAGTGGACATGCGTATAGTACTCTTTCTGAAAATGCACTGGCTGCCTCGCGAAGAGGAATCAAGTTACTCGGTATGACAGATCACGCTCCCAGTATGCCGGGTGCTCCTCATCTCTATCATTTCGGGAACTTAGCTATTCTCCCAGAAGAGCTTTATGGGGTCCGAATATTGCCGGGAGTAGAAGCCAATATCATTAGCCATGATGGGGAATTAGATATGCCTACACTTTATCTCTCGCGGATGCAACTCGTTCTTGTTGGGCTACATGTTATCTGTTACCCTGGAGGGACGTCTGAACAAAATACTCAAGCCTATATCAAAGCGATGGAAAATCCCTTTACGGATATGATGGTCCATCCAGGAAGGCCTGATTTCGAGTTGGATCTTGAACGGATCGCTTTCATGTCTGCAAAATTGAACATTCCGGTCGAGATTAACAATAGTTCGCTAGCCAAGGAAAAAAGCGGTGCGTGGGGGAATTGCCGTCGTTTTGCCCATTACATGTTCCAGTACCAAGGACCTGTTATTTTAGGAAGTGATGCTCACTATTGGGATCGGGTTGGTGAGTTTAGCCACGCTTTAGAGTTGGTTCGTGAGGCAGGAATTTTGGAGCATCAGGTTCTTAATACCTCTTCTGAGCGAGTATTGGATTATTTAGCTACTCGGCGTAAAATTCGGCCAAGTATCACATAGTTTAACTCGTGTCTACGTAGGTACACCGCGCCTCTCCCTTCCATATATTGTTGTGAAGGGAGGGGATTGAGATGTTCGGTAGTCAGCAAAATAGCCTTTGCAGAGAACCACTTAGCATGGGGATCGGCATATCAGCTCCGATCAGTTCAGAGGTCGGAAGTTCCTCCGTATTTTTTGCTCAACCGCTTCTAACCGGAAATGTTCTCGTCTCTTGGGCTGTTCTAATTGGTTCAGAACTCTTTCTTTTTATTGCCGGACGTCTTTTCAATCTGGAGAGCGTACCTATTCTGGACTCAGGAAATGGACAGACTGTACAAATGCCTCTTACTGAGCTCCAAGAGTTCTTGCGTTGGATGGGGAACGGGTCGGGCTCCTCTCCAAATCCTGATCCAGCTACTAATGCGGGAAATATGGTTACAAACCCTGCTGGTCAAATTGGAGGAGTGGTCCCGGGTTTTGTAACTGTCACTACCCCAGAGGCACCCATTGTCGTTTCAATATACGTCTCAGCAGATTACTCAATTAGGCCCTTCACCCCTAGCACAGCGTTGTTCATTCCCATACTTACGTTTCCTGGCGTAAGAGGAGCGCTACCACTACTGATACTAGGACTATTGTTAACTATCTTTGTGCGGGCCGTTGTCCCACCAGAATCATCGGGTTTAAAGCCACTTTCCAAACCCAAGTCAACTATGAATAATCCTCTAACCTTCACACCAAACGATCTCCTGCAATTGCTCAACAGGTTCGGAAAACATTTTGGGTCAAAGTAGCGCTAATTCGAAGAAATACCAGAATTAGTCCGAAATTCTGCTGAAAATATCATATAAACACATAAGAGAAGAAAATTTGCCTTCTCTTATGTGTTTATATGATAAACTTTATTTGTCTGACTAAATTTTTTATAGTACAATGAGAATTGTGTTAAACTAGAGTAAAGGACAATAGGCAGAAGTAAAGGACGTGTCGAACTGTGATTATTAAAGAAATACAGGTAGATCGCGAACGCGTTGCGGGAGTTTTTATATTTATTAGTTTATTTGTTATCTTACTGACAGTAGTTGGCATCCGGATGTTAGATGTTAAAGTATCTAATCTAGAGGTAGTTCAAGGTAGTCTGTATACAGTAATTACTGACGATGGGCCAGTAAATGTTAGTAGGGAAGATATTTTGAGGATTGAACGAACCTATTCTAATGCTGCCATAACAGGAACAATAGTTGAACAGGATCGGATTTATACAACTAAGGGCTTCATTTATTTTTCTGCTTTAGATCCATTTTATAAAACAGGGCTTCAGCTGATCAATTCTTTTGATTTTGGAGGGGAACCTGTTTGGATCAACTCCAACAACACTCAAGCAACTGAATCTGTGGAGACCCCCGCTCAATTAAAAAACGATAATTTGAAGGAGGTTCAACCGTTTAGTTATGCGATTGGTACCCCTTCTAAACTCTCATCTCTAGTCTCTGCTGTAATAGCTCTACAATATCTTGCGCTCGCCATTGGTGGAATAGCTTTAATGATCCTCATTTTTCCATTGCGCTTGGAAGCTTCGCTGCCTGTTCGTCCGTTTATGCAGGAAGAATTGGATTATGGTTCTTCTGAAGAGTCGATAGGCGCAGTAGCAAAGTGAACTAAACTAGTTTAATGAATCAAAAATCAATAATTATAATTATATAGACACTCTTCGCAATACTTATAGTGCTTAAGAAGTTTTTGAAATGAGTGATTCAGGATGAAGAGGGCTATACTAGTATCAGAAAAAGCTTCATTAAATCTGGAAATTAAAGCGATGTTACCACTCGTAGATTATCAGATTTTAGCTACAACCGATAACGGAATGGAAGCTTTACGTTTTGCTCACCGATTTGAGCCGGATTTAATCATTATGGGGTGGAATTTACGTGGCCTTAATTCTTCGGAGGTTCTTCAAAATCTGATTGTTCAACATCTTTGTCCGATTATAGTTGTTCTTACGCAGGAAGAGCAACACGTTTTATCAGAGGTGATTGAGGCAGATGCTCACCACGTAGTCCTTTATCCTTGGCGCGCACTTGAAATGGCAGTTGCTATACAACTTGCGGAGCATCGTTTTACCCGCGAAACCGAAAACATCCAGCAGATCCAGCGCTTAGAAGAAGAACTTAAGACGCGAAAGATCATTTTTCAAGCTATGTTATCCCTTATTCAACTTCGAGGGTATGCTGAACAAGCTGCGTATGCAGCTTTGCGTAATCAAGCAATGTCCACTCGCAAATCTATGCGAGCTGTTGCCCAAGATGTCCTCAAAGGTTTATGGTTACCTGAACTGGATTGATCCGACAGAAAGGAGTCTTGTTTAATGATAGTCAGCGTGAAGCACATTAAGGGGATGCATTTCCAAGGCGCGGGAAGTTCAAAGGTCATTACTAACATTGATGCCAGCGTCACTGCTGGGGGAACAGGGCATGGAACCAGTCCTATGGAGCTCCTTTTAATCGCGATCGCAGGCTGCAGTGGTATGGATATCGTCACCATTCTCGAAAAGAAGCAGGTTAAGGTGCAACGCTTCGAGATGACTGTCGAAGGAGAGCGGGCGAGCGATCATCCACGTGCCTTTAAAGACATCGAAGTGGTCTATAAGTTTTGGGGTGAATCCCTTCCTCAAGACAAAGTTCAGCGCGCAGTTCAACTTTCTATGGAAAAATACTGTAGTGTTGCCAACATGATTGATAAAGTTGCTGATCTTACCTACCGTATTGAAATTAACCCAACACAGGGATAGTTTCTCAATTTGTATTTGGAAAGAGGCGTTTTTGTTTAAAAACGCCTCTTTTTTCAATTAATACACATAGTCATATCCTTGATAGAACATCTATGTTTTGTTATACTTAGTACGGTGTTGTTGCTAATTCTGTCGAAACGAGGATAAGGCATATGAAAGAAAATAACAAGTCAAAGATGCCATGGATATTTTGCGTCAGACAAGGAGGTATGTTTACCTCATANNCGCAAAATAGACTGGCAGACTGACTGGTTATTTTCTTGAATGTGCCTAAAATGAGATGGCGTTATGAGACGACGTCATTAGAGGTTTGTAGTCGCATCTTAAATCTGCGGCTAGTTTTTTTTATGCTGGTCAGATCTCCATGCCGCTATACGGCACCACTGATGACTATGTAAGAAGGAGAAAGAGTTTAAATGAAAACAAAGAGTGTTATTAGAATAAAGATGATTCTTGCCTTCCTAGGTTATAACCTAATTTTAGCGGCAATCCTGGCGCCTTTTGTCTTGTTTTGGGGACCCTTCCAGTCCCTCAAAATTGTGGCCGTAGGCTCAGTTTACACATCGCGGCATCCACAGGTTGTAAAAGCCTTTCTTTCCCAAGCAGAAATAGATCGAATTATGAATCTCAACTCTTCTCAAGGTATCAGTAGCAGTCAAGCCATTGCACGTACCAATGTAATTGCCGATACGAGTTCGGGAATTACCATAGAAGATATCCAAGGTCCTAGCTTCAAAGGCAAAGTGATGCTGGTCAAAGATCCGAAACGAATAAAATTGGCGGTAACCAAAGAAATTGGCGTTACAGGAGAACGTGTTAGCGACCTTGTCAAGGATATGGGAGCTTTTGCCGGAATTAATGCTGGCGGGTTCTATGATCCGAACGGTAAAGGGAACGGAGCTTTCCCAGATGGTTTAACCGTTCATGACGGAAAACTGGTCCACAACAATGTGAAAGACCAGGCTGTCAATATTGTCGGGTTTGATGACCAGGGGAAATTGATCATTGGCAATATGACAGCCAGTCAATTAGATGAAAAACACATTCGTGAAGCAGTCACCTTTGGCCCCAATCTTATCGTCGAGGGCAAACCTGTGATTTCAGGAGATGGCGGTTGGGGTATCGCCCCCCGAACAGGCATCGGTCAGATGGCCGATGGAACTGTGATCTTCGTGGTTATTGATGGACGTCAACCGACTTGGAGTATTGGAGCCTCTTTGCGTGGTCTCATGAATGTTTTTGATGATTATCATGCTGTGAATGCCGTTAATCTCGATGGCGGTTCTTCCTCAGAACTTGTATATAACGGCAAAGTTGTGAATAAGCTCTGGGACATTTTTGGTGAACGTTATATTCCCACAGCTTTTGTGGTTACCCCTTAAGCGTCTATAATCTTTCGAGAAAGGAGAAAAACGCATGAACAAGAAACTGCGTATCATATTAGTTTGGACATTAATTTCACTCCTTCTGCAATGGGGAGCTTACTCCTTTTTGAACAATCAAGTTGAAAAAGTTATGGCTCCGACGGGAGCTAGTGAACCTATTACACTTCAACTTAAAGCCACTATCCCTAGCTCAACTATGACTAATATTCAAATCTCATACGCTAAGGATTATTTAGCCTACATGGAAAATGGTACCCTTAAAGTTTTTAACCTTCCCAAGGGAACAGTCGTCTTTGAGAAAAAATCCCCGGTTGTGAACGAGCCAAACTATGGAGTTCTCACGTACCAGTGGTTGCCTGACCGAAATACGTTACTCTATTTTTATGCCAAGAAAAATCCCGACCCTGTCACTTACGTTACTGTATACCCTCCCAAATCAACCCTGCAGACTCCGACTGAGGATCTGAATCCTGTTGAACCAAAAACAGATGACCCCAATCAAACAATCGTGAAAGAAGTTCCAAAGATTGCGCCCAAGGAGGTTCCTGTAGAGCCTCGGGTCGAAAAACGGTATGGAAATCCCCAAATCACAGAACTGTATACGCTTGAACTCCCTAATAGTGATGAAGACATATCACCAGTTGATCGTTTTAATCAAACGATTGACAATTTTCCGGCAGGTGGAACGATTGAAGGCTGGGTTGATTCAACTTCGACTAATCTTATGTATCTCACTGTTAAAAACGAATCAACAGAACTACTAATGGAAATAGACGTTATGAAAAACGTACGTACATTAAGCAAATCCGGAGAGACTATCGATAATATGGCCGCCTCAGATCGGTATGGAACTCTCTATATTGACAGTAAAGTAGGATCAAACCATCAAGTCCTTGCCCTAGATGGAACAAAGCGTCAAATCATCTCTAAAAACATTAACGATAGAATCTTGGGAATTAGAGATGGAAACGTCTATATTGGTGAAGTAGAAAACAATCAACTTGTTAAGATTAAAACTACGACGGATCTTGCTACCTTGACGAATGACCCAACGCTAAAAACTGAGTGGGAAGGAACTATTCCTTTCGACAATAAGGTACGCACACTCATCGGGGCTAAAGGTCAAGTGATTATTTATGATCATCAAACTGCTTATATCGTTACAGCAGGTCAGCTGGCAGAGGTCAAATTACACGGAGATGAGAATTATGTCTCTGTCGATGGCGCAGAGCTAATTCAACTCACCAAGCAAGGGACATCTACTCTGGCAGAATTGCAAGCCCTCAAGTCTTAAAGAATTTATTGTTAGCGAAAAAAATTGTGATTTTCGCAAATTTTAAACCATATAAGGAACGCTCTAGAGCGTTCCTTATATGGTTTAAATTACTTGAAAGTTTAAGGTTTTAAGGTCGTGTAAAGGGGGATTTCAGAAAGTATGACTGGGGCAATTCATGAATTGCCCCTGCTGGGTGGAACAGTTTATAAACTAAAAGGATTTTTATGGAGTTTGACTTGGAGTATTTTGTAGTCCCTTAAGTTGAGTTTGAAGATTGTCAAGCAAAGTGCGTATTTGATTCATCTGATCAATTATAGATGTAATGTTCGTTGCATTTAGGCCAGTTGGTGCTTGGGTTGGCGTCGACGGAGTAGAAACAGGCGCTGGTAGTGATGTGCTTTGTCCGGGTGTTGTTGGTTGAGGAGCGCCCTCTCCAAAGAGTTGAGTTAAGGCAGATCCTAGGTTATCAGTCATTACTAAATGATCCTGATAAGCGAGTACGACACGTTTCATCTCGGGGATACTACCGCCATTATCTGATTGCAGATAGATCGGTTCAACATAGAGAAAGTTTCCTCCGATCGGAAGAGCTAAAAGGTTTCCTCGAACCACGCTGGAGCCTTTTTGATCCCACAGGGACAGTTGTTTCGATATGTCCGGATCTTGGTCTATGCGCGACTCAATCTGTAACGGACCGTCAAATTCAGTATTTTTGGGTAGTTTAAATAGCGATAACTCACCATAATGCTGTCCATCCATTCGCGCTGCCATCCAGGCCACCATGTTGTTCCGTGTATTTGATTCGCTGGATGCCGGTGTAAAGGGAAGCATAAGCACAAACTCCGGTTTATCTTCTCCAGGGATTTTCATAATGGTGTAATAGGGAGCTACGTCTTGGGGTTTCGCTGAAAAGAGTTCTTTGGCAGTATCCCAGGCGTCTTCTTTATTGTAGAATACAGAAGGATCTGTCATGTGAAAGGTTTTAAGCATTGTACATTGTACAGTAAATAACGTTTCAGGATAACGTAGGTGGCTCTTTAAACTAGACGGCATGCTCGCTAAATCTTTAAATACATCCGGAAAAATCTTCATGTAAGTTGCTAAAATTGGATCTTTGGCATCAACAGCATAAAAGTCAACCGTCCCGTCATTGGCATCTACGATGACTTTAACGGAGTTTCGGATATAGTTAAACCCCTGTCCTGGGTATTGATTGGAATAGGGAAGAGCATCCGACGTAGTATAGGCATCAATAATCCACTTCAGGTGACCCCCATCAATGACTAAATAGGGATCTGAATCATAGGTTAAAAACGGAGCTAGCTTTTGAACGCGCTCTTTGATATTACGGTAGACAAGCATTTTGCTGCTGGAGGTCACTTCATTAGCTAAGTAGAAGCGCAAGGTTCCATGGCTAAGTGAAAGCATTAGTTTATTAAATGGGGTTAGCGGAATTCCTGTTTTACCTTGGTAAGAGTTTTCGGCATTTGTATCCCCTTGAGGATAATCAAATTCTTTAACTGAAGTATCGGCAACCACCCAGTCATTGGTCAGCTCACCGTAATAGATGCGTGGTTCGGTAATCTTTAATTCGGGAAAATTACTGACCGGAGGAATGTCCTGAATAGCAAAGGAAGGAAGCCCCTCTGAGGTAACGGCATTGGCAAACGAAGCAGCTACACCGTATCCGTGAGTATATTTAAAACGTAGGTTTACAAACGTTTGGGCTTTAGGATCTAAATCAGGGGTTGAAATTTCACGTGGACCCATCATGACCTGCCGGTATTCTCCATTGACCATATACCGATCGATGTCAATGTCATTAAATTTGTAATAGAGACGAATGCCTTGCTTTTGAGTAAAGGTTTGCAGCAAAGGTCGGGTATCGTTAAGCCGGATGTTGTTAAGCGTCCCTTGATCAGCTTTCAAGGCGCTGATTGTGATAGGTGTATTTCCAGGATAATTAATTTCTGAAACATGGTCTAAACCATACCCAAATCTCGTTAATTCTATCTCATGTTGGATATAAGGTTGTTCTTTACTTAGTTCGTTCGGGACGACGACAAAGGATTGAAGGAGTGTTGGGAAAATACCATAAGCAAGAATTCCAACTGTGATGATACCTACGACCGGTAGCGTCAATAAACGTGAATCTTTAAACACCAGGGAAATACATGCCAAAATAAATCCCAAAGCACTGACGATTATTAAAATTTTAAGTGCTGGAAGAGTAGCCGTCAAATCCGTATAGCCAGCACCAACCACATGTCCGTGGATAGAATATAGTAACTGATAGATATCAAGGAAATAACCAAAAGTTTTTAGGACAAAGAGAATTCCAATTAAAAGGCCTAAGTGTCGGCGAGCGCCGGCAGATATTTCGACGGCACCACTTTGCCAAAGTTTGCTTGAATGAAATCGTAAAACGCCGGTAACGATATAAAAAATTGTTGTTATCAAAGTAAGTAAAAACAGGGGACCGAAAAAGGCATTGAACAGGGTCTTTAGGAAAGGTAATTGAAAAAAGTAAAAAGACAAGTCCTTGCCGAAGATTGGATCAACTTGACCAAAAGGAGTGGCATGGATAAACGTTAAGACATCCAACCAACCCGTGAAGCCAGCCACAAAGCTGACTCCAAAGCTCACGATTGCCGAAATAGCAAGTAACCATATGGTCACCCGACGTTGACTAAGACTTAAAACCTTACTGTTCATGTTCTGAACCAAACGCAAACGTAGGCGCAACCGTTCATTAACGAAGGTAACGATGGCATGTCGAACGGATAATAAGGTTCCGGCAATAAAGAGGAAAAGAATCGTGCCGTTTACCGCTTGAAAAAGCCCTTTGCTGAGGATTGGTGTCCAAAACAATTGAGTATAACCGAGATCTTTAAACCACAACCAATCTTCAAATAAGCCACTCGACGCGGTCAATAACGAACCTAATATGACAAGGACAACGACAAATTTGGTAAAACGATACAACTGTGTTTCCTCCTTTAACATTGAACATCTTGACATAAAACTAAAGTTTTATGCCATACTAAATTAGTATATATTATATTCTTCCCAATAAATGAAAATCCCTTCATCCATTTTACATAATTTATGCAATTTCTTTCAAATTGTAAGAAAGATATGGTATACTGTTTTCGTAATACCCATGAGGGGTATAAATATAACTTGGGTGGCGCTATGTGTAGCGAAGGCGGCGCCTTAATTGCGCTTATGCGCTGGCCAAGGATGGCCGAGTGTCCCAGGTATGTTCAGTGTGAACATTAAAAAAGAGGAGTTGAAAGTCATGTATGATGTCATTATTATCGGCGCAGGTCCTGCTGGTCTAACAGCTGGTATATATGCTGCACGAGGAGGACTGAAAGTCGCTATTGTGGAATTTGCGATGCCCGGAGGCCAGGCGGCCTCAACTGAGAATATCGAGAACTATCCTGGATTCCCAGAAGGGGTCAACGGCTATGAACTCATGAATTCCTTTCATAAACAAGCCTTGACGTTTGGGGTAGAATTCATTTTTGAGGAGGTTCAAAATCTCGATCTTAAAGAGCCCGTGAAAAAAGTCCAAACGAACAGTCAAGGTCTAGAAGCACATGCTATCATTATTGCCGCTGGTTCCAAACCCCGATTATTGGGCGTACCCGGTGAGGCGCTTTTTAGAGGCCGTGGCGTGTCCTATTGCGCAACCTGTGATGGAGCCTTCTTTAAGGGCAAAAGGGTTGTCGTTGTTGGCGGCGGAAATGCGGCCATAGAAGAAGGGATATACCTGACGAAATTTGCGCAAGAAGTGACTATCGTACACCGTCGTTCAAGCTTTCGTGCTGCGCAGATTGCCGTAAACCGGGCTAAAGAAAATCCGAAAATACGCTTCGAACTCAATACTGTAGTTGAGGAAATTCTCGGTCAGGGCAAGGTAGAAGGAGTACGTCTCCATGAAGTGCTCAAGGGAGAGACACGAGAAATACAGTCGGATGGTGTCTTCATCTATATCGGTACCGATCCTAATGCTCAATTCATACATGGTGAAATTAAGACGGACGACCTTGGCTATATCCTTACGGATCAGCACTTACAAACCAATATTGCTGGTGTATATGCTGCAGGAGATATTCGAAACACCCCCCTGCGCCAAGTAGCAACGGCGGTAGGTGACGGCGCTTTAGCTGCGGTTGAAGTGGAAAAATATCTTGCAGAAATGAAATGATCAGTAACAATCTGATAGATAACATAAATCGTACTAAATGAGGAAAATACTTGTGATTATCGCTACTTTGTACTATAATGTACAAAGTAGGATAATTATTATTGAAGCATAATTAGTTTAGTTAATTGAGAGGGGGTATTTTGATGCACTTCGTAGTCTGCCTCAAGCAAGTTCCGGACACTTCTGAAGTTCGAATTGATCCAATTACGAACACCCTCATGCGTGAGGGCGTACCCTCGATTATTAATCCGTACGATGCCCATGGCTTAGAAGAAGCCATTCGCCTGAAAAAGAAAATGGGGGGAAAAGTTACCATTGTAAGCATGGGACCTCCACAAGCTAAAGAAGCCCTGAAAAAAGCCATGTCTTTTGGAGCCGATCGTGCAATTCTCTTGAGTGATCGTGCTTTTGGTGGCTCCGACTCCTTAGCAACAGCTTATATTCTTGCCTCGGCCCTGCAAAAGATCCATAAAACCGAACCGATTGACCTCGTCTTTGCTGGAAAAGAAGCAATTGACGGGGATACCGCTCAGACGGGTCCCGGCATTGCCCAGCGTCTCGGCTTTCCTCAATTGACGTATGCCATTAAAGTTAAAGAGCTCACCGACACGACCGTAACGGTCGTACGCAAGACTGAAAGCGGCCGCCAGGTTGTTCAAGCTCAGTTACCAGCACTACTTACGGTGGAAAAAGAGCTTAACGATTTAAGTTACGCTTCCCTCCCTAATATGATGAAAGCGGCCGCGTATGAGCCAGAAGTGTGGAATTTTCAATCCCTTCCGTTTGATATTACACAGATGGGCTTAAAGGGGTCGCCGACCAGTGTCTCCAGGATTTTCGCACCACCCGGTCGCACCGGAGGAGAAATTATTGACGGAATGAAAGACCCTAAAGGTGCGGCCGCCTCCGTCGTCCAAAAAATCTTCCAACAAAATATTCTCATGGTTAACCCTCTTGCGAAGGGAGGTAAACACTAATGACGGTTGTTATTGACAAGACAAAATGTATTGGTTGCGGAGCCTGCGTCATGGAATGTTCACTTGAAGCTCTGGACCTTGTTGATGGGCTTGCCGTGGTGGATGTGAAAAAGTGTAAAGACTTGGGCAATTGCCTAAAGGTGTGCCCGACCAATGCCCTTTCTTTACCGAATCAACCCATCAAACCCCAAGAGGAGCGTGCGCCTGAAGCGGGATCAAAATTTAATGTACAAGATCCCCTACCCGATTCGGTCAAGGACTACGCCCAAGGTAACGAGAAAAAAACGATTCGCTCTCAAGGAGCGCCGGTCGCCGGTGGAACGGTCTGGAGCGGCGTCTGGGTTATTATTGAATACAACAACGGCAAGGTCGCTCCTGTAGGCTGGGAACTATTGGGAGAAGGGCGCAAGCTAGCCGATGCCATAGGGTGTGGGCTCTGTGGAGTGGTCACGGGCTATCAGGTAGATGCCGTGATTCCGGAAGCCTTTGCTTATGGGGCCGAGAAAGTCTATGTCATCGATCACCCGGTACTGCAAGACTACCGCACAGAACCGTATGCCGAAGCCATGACCAGTCTCGTTCGAAAGTACCAGCCCGAAATTATCTTAATGGGCGCTACCTCAATGGGACGGGATGTTTTCCCAGCCGTGGCCACTAAAATGCAAACCGGCTTAACTGCGGACTGTACGGTGCTCGGCATCGATCCAGAGACGAAACTTTTACAACAAACCCGACCGGCCTTTGGAGGCAATATTATGGCGACGATTCTTTGCCGTACGAGCCGTCCGCAAATGTCGACCGTCCGTCCGAGAGTGATGGAGATGCCCGAGCGTGTCGAAGGACGGACCGGAGAGATAATACGTGAAGAATTCAGCTTTAACGAAAGTGATTTTCGAACGAAAGTTCTCGAGTTTATTCCCTCCGATGCCAAGAGCGCCTTCTTGGACAAAGCAGAAATTATCGTGGCTGTCGGATTAGGGATCGGCGCGAAAAGAAACATGGTTCTAGCAGAAGAATTAGCAGACGCCCTAGGGGCTACCCTAGCAGGGTCACGAGGTGCCGTGGAGGCAGGTTGGCTCACCCATGATCAACAGGTCGGACAATCTGGAGTGACGGTTCGTCCTAAAGTCTATATCGCCATAGGGATATCCGGCGCGATTCAACATTTAGTGGGGATGGAAACCTCAGACTTTATTATTGCCATTAACAATGATCCGGAAGCGTCCATCTTAAAAGTCGCTAATTATGGCATTGTGGGAGATCTATTCCAAATTGTGCCTGCGTTGACCGCAGAGTTTAAGAAACGCCTTCAGCACGGCGTGGCAAATTAAGGAGGGGCAAACATGGAAAACTTTGATGTGATCATCGTTGGAGGCGGTCCTGCTGGCCTGTCTGCCGCGATTAGTGCTGCCAAGGCTGGTATGAAAACAGTCGTGATTGAACGCGGTGATTATCCAGGAACAAAGAATGTCATGGGAGGTATACTTTATACAAAAGCTACCGACATGGTAGTTCCGGAGTTTTGGAAAGAAGCCCCTTTGGAAAGACCCATCGTCGAGCAACGGATCGCCATGTTAAGCGGTGATGAGAGTATCCTGGCGGGTTATCGTGACCCTGCCTGGGGAGTAGAGCCTTATAATGCGCATTCTGTGTTTCGGGTCAAGTTTGATCGTTGGCTGGCTGAGCAAGCTGAAAAAGCTGGGGTGATGATCATCACCGAAACGTTAGTAGAAGATCTCCTCTATCAAAGCAACAATGTGGTCGGGGTTCGTACCGGACGAGCCGAAGGGGATCTGGGCGCCAAAGTGGTGATCTTAGCGGAAGGCGTCAATAACTTCTTAGCAGTTAAGGCCGGACTGGCTAAACCCTTAAAACCCGCTTCCGTCGCCGTGACAGTTAAAGAAGTCATCGCCTTACCTAAAGAAAAGATCGAAGATCGCTTCTGTCTGGAAGAAGGTCAAGGGGCTACCATTGAATTATATGGGGACTCCACGGCAGGATTAATGGGCGTCGGATTTATTTATACCAATAAAGAATCTATTTCCATTGGTGTGGGAGCTATACTTGAACCGCTGATACGCAATCATTGGACACCCAATGATCTGCTAGAAAATTTAAAATCAAAACCTTATGTCAAACGCCTGCTGCAAGGTGGAGAAACCAAGGAATATTTGGCGCATCTCATCCCAGAAGGGGGCTATAAAGAAGTCCCGAAACTCCATCGCCAAGGAGTGCTCGTAGTCGGGGATACCGCCATGCTCATGAATTCGTTAAACCGGGAAGGTTCAAACCTAGCCATGATTTCGGGAAAAATTGCCGGTGAAGTGGCCGCTGAATCGATTAAATCGGGTGATGTTAGTGACCAAGCGATGACGGTATACGAAACCCGTCTGAGGGATTCCTTCGTACTGAAAGACCTTCATCATTATCGTCATATGGCTAAGTTCTTTGAAGATAATCCACACCTCTTAAAAACCTATCCTAAACTATTTTCTAAAGCTATTAAGATGTATCTAACAGCTGATGGGACCCCCAAGAAGGACCGTCAAAAAGAAATTATCAAGATGGCCTTAGAAAATCGCTCGATAGCCGGCTTAATAAAGGATGTTTATGGGGCATGGAGGGCGCTGTTATGAAATTAGATGATAAATTATTTTTAGTACGCTTTAATACGGATAAGTTAAATCACATCAAAATCCTTGATCCGAATGTCTGCTTGAAAAAGTGTCAAGATAAACCCTGTACGCGCTTTTGCCCAGCCCATGTTTATGATTGGGATGAAGAAGAAAAACGCATCTCGGTGGGGTATGAAGGATGTCTGGAGTGTGGTACCTGTCTGATTGGTTGTCCGTTTGGCAACATTGACTGGAAGTACCCGAGAGGTGGATTCGGAGTTTCCTGGAAAAACGGCTAACTATGTAGCGCAATAAATACAAAAAATATCCGGGGCCAAGAGCAGGGCAGCCTTACAGGCCGCCCCTGTTCTTGGTTTTTTTTATGCTTCAGAGATTGTTATTCACTTCCAAGGCAAAGTTCCTTTGACAGTCATAAATCTAATCGATAGAATGGAGAAGAAGGAAGGGGTCAAGTGAGCATGGAAAATGTACTATTGGAAGAAATTTATGAAAAAGAAGCGCTACTCATTAAACGGATAAACTCCTTCAACAAGGTTTTAGTGGCCTTTTCTGGCGGTGTGGATTCAACTTATCTTTTGGCAGTTGCTCATCAGGTCTTGGGTCAAAATTGTAAAGCTGTTTTCGCGCGTGGGCCGATGGTTTCCCCACAAGAAGAAAAGGAAGCACTGGCTCTGGTGGAACTTTATAAGTTTCCTGTAGCCATGATTACCTTAGATGTCTTAGCGATTGAAGAGTTTAGAAAAAATCTACCCAACCGTTGCTATTTTTGCAAAAAGAAACTATTTAAGTTATTTCTAGAGTTAAACCAACGATCTGACAATGCTACAGTGATCGAGGGCACAAATGCTTCTGACACCCAGGACTATCGGCCTGGGCGGATAGCCCTTCAAGAGTTGGGTATTATAAGCCCTCTGTTGGAAGTCGGTCTTACCAAAGCCGAAATTCGTGTTTTATCGAGGCAACGGAATTTACCAACCTGGAATAAACCTTCGATGGCTTGTTTGGCCTCGCGGGTACCATATGGAGACCCGATCACGACAGAACTACTTCAACGTATAGCTCAGGCCGAAACTATACTTCATCAAAAAGGCTACCCAGAATGCCGGGTTAGGGTTCACGGTGAAATTGCTCGTATCGAGATTCCCCAAGACAACTTCTCCAAATTCGTTCTAGAATCTTCAGAAATCACAATTCCCATGTTATCTTTGGGCTTCCGATTTATCACCTTAGACTTAAATGGATTATGTTCGGGAAGCCTAAACCCTATCCAACAGGAGGTCTAATTATGAATGAAGAGACAATCAAAGCCCTGCTTGAATCCGTGCAGCAAGGCATATGTTCCCCCAGTGAGGCATTTCGTCAATTGAAAGATCTTCCCTATGAAGATTTAGGATTTGCTCGTTTAGACCATCACCGTGCGTTGCGCACAGGACAGTCAGAAGTAGTTTTCTGCCAAGGAAAGCAAACGGATCAGATCATTACTATTTTAACGCACTTGGGTGCCAAAGACCAAAATGTGTTGGCAACTCGACTTGAACCAGAAAAGGCAGAAAAGATCTTGCCGCATTTTTCGGATGCCCAATATGATCTTCAAGCCCGCTGCCTACTTCTTCGCCCTTTAGCTGAACCGACCATATCCGGTAAGATCCTCATTATGACGGCTGGGACTGCTGATTTACCGGTGGCTAGAGAAGCTTGGCTGACGGCTCGTTATATGGGACACGAGGTTGATACTCTTTTTGATGTTGGGGTGGCAGGTATACACCGTCTGCTCGGTCAAAGGGAGCTGATGGATCGTGCAGAGGTGCTGATTGTTGTTGCCGGAATGGAAGGTGCCTTAGCCAGCGTCGTCGGAGGTTTAGTCGACCAACCGGTAATCGCAGTACCGACCAGTGTGGGTTATGGTGCCCACTTTCAAGGCCTAGCTGCCTTGCTCAGTATGTTAAATAGTTGTGCCTCAGGAATCGGAGTTGTAAACATTGATAACGGTTTTGGTGCGGCATCGTTAGCCTCTGCGATTGTACGGCGTATCACGAGAGATAAAGATAAATAGGAAGAACATTTTTATGAAAGTCTTAGATTGGGATATATATGCTGGCATCAGCGGTGATATGGCTCTGGATCATTGATCGCTTTATAGGGAAAAATGATTGCGGCGTTCCAAGTTTATTGCGAGAGGTTTTAGGGGAGATATAGAATAGAGGTGAAAATATGTTTGAACAAATTCTTAATAACCTCAGACAAACTGGATGGACGCTTGTAACATTCGACGGAAACTGGGTTTGTGCTACGCATGAATCGCTAAAACGTGGGCTTTTATTCGGTGATTTTAGTGAACTTCCTCAAGAATTTAAGCCGTGGCTTCGTGACTTTGTAAATATTTCACATTGGGAAGTTATTGTTTTTTGCCACTCTGGGATCGATTCTTCCCAGCTGAAACAACACCGTTTCCCGGGTATCCAGCTTTGGTACTGGGATACACAACAGGGTAACTTATTTCCGTTTCCACCAACCAACAATCAGCAGATTCCCCGTTGGTTAAGACAACTCGCTAGCGGAAAGTCGGTTCCTCTGGAGGGTGATTCTCAGGCAGAAAAACATTTCGTCCCGTTTCTTACGTATACTTTTTTAGGCATAAACCTTGTTGTTTTTATACTTATGGTTTTCGCCGGCTTAAGCCTGTTTCCAAATGATCTTTCAGTATTGGCAGATCAACGTGTACTTATCGAGTTTGGAGCTAAAGTTAATTCCTTGATACAAGCGGGTGAAGTCTGGCGTTTACTAGCAAGTACCTTTATTCATATTGGCATCATCCACCTCGTCTTTAACCTTTATGCCTTATGGGCCTTAGGTCCATTAACCGAAGAAAGTTTTGGGCATCGCCAGTTTTTCATGATTTATATACTCAGTGGGCTGGGTGGGTCAATTGCCAGTTTTTTATTTTCCACAGCTCTTTCCGCTGGGGCATCAGGGTCAATTTTTGGGCTTTTAGGAGCACTACTATATTATAGTTATAAACGACCCTCCCTTTGGAAATCTGGTTTGGGGATGAATCTAGTGATTATTATAATAGTGAATTTCGGATTTGGTCTCAGCCAACCTGGAATTGATAACTATGCACATTTGGGTGGACTTCTCACAGGAACGCTAACTGGTGTTTTGACTTCAAAAAATAGTTTGAAATAATGTAAAACAGTCATTGACCTAGAGTGTTCCAAAGTTTCATAATAATACCTCTTTTACGTAAGCATATTTTCTCACTCACTAGGGACAAAATACGAACAAGAGCTTGCGGTTTCTTAGCAAGGTGGCTATTTAAGGCCATCGTTAGTTAAGTAAACGTAAGCTCTTTATCATATGAAGATCAGAGTCTCATCTCATCGCTACGGCATTGCAAAGAATTAAAAATGGTTAACAGCTTCCTTATAACTATGATATTGAGAGAAAAATTATAAGTTAAGTATTTGTTTGTTGCGCTGTGCGATGGATCTCAATAAAAAACTCACTTACTTCTTCGGGGGTTGGAATATGTTGATCAACGTGACCCAGCTCTTTAGTAACTACTGCAAAGGCATTTAGCCAAGCCATAGTAATTCTAGTGGCTATTTCTTGAGGGCTATTCATATCCTTAAAATCTCCCTTCTTATTTTATTGTTAGTGTATGAGTTACACGTGGAAATCGTGTCAAGGAAAGACCTATTCACTACTAACCTCAGTGTAAAAGGACTAAGAAGAATGCCAATCAATGATATAATGTTAAAGGCGAAAAGTGAGGATGCTTTGACGGATTTGATTGCTTCATGAACGACTTTCGCCCCTGCTGCAGAAGAGTAATAAACAATAATAAATTTACGGAGGAATAAAAGATGCAACTCGACCAACAGATTGATATGATGAAAGAAGATATTATCGCGGCCATTCAAGCATGTATCCAAATTAAAAGTGTCAAGGATGTTGAACATGCCACCCCGGGCGCCCCATTCGGGCCTGGAATTCAAGAAGCCTTAGAGTGGACCTTAGCTTTGGGAGAAAAATTTGGCTTTACGGTTAAAAATGTGGAGGGGTATGCTGGTCATATTGAAATGGGGACGGGGGAGCTTTTGGGGATTCTAGGCCATCTCGATGTCGTTCCGGAAGGAGATGGCTGGTCAGTTCCTCCCTATAGTGCGACTATCAAAGACGGCAAAATTTTAGGCCGAGGTACTTTAGATGATAAAGGACCATCAATATCAGCACTTTTTGCTATGAAGGCCATTAAAGATGCCAAGATCCCCTTAAATATGAGAGTACGTCTTATCCTAGGTACCGATGAGGAGTCCGGGTGGGCTGATATGGCGTATTATCTTAAAAAGGAAGAAACTCCGCAAATCGGATTTGCTCCAGATGCGGAGTTTCCAGTGATTCATGCGGAGAAAGGAATTCTTCATCTAGAATTAAGTAAATCTCGGGCAGCATCTTTCCCACATCTTGTCCGAGTTCAGGGTGGAGAACGGGCCAATATTGTTCCAGATGTATGTGAAGTTACTTTAAAAGAGATCTCAGACGATATCATTGTCAAGCAATTGAAAGACTTCTCTTTTCCTTCAGGAGTTAGCGGTCAGCTCAATCGCCAAGATAATGAACAGGTAACCAAGCTCACCTTTAAGGGAATTGGAGCCCATGGAAGTCTCCCTCAAAACGGTAAAAATGCGATTCTTTACGCCTTGCAATTTCTTCGGACTTTACCTCTAGCTCTCGAAGAACAACTGGCGCTTGATTTTATTTTGAAATACCCAGGCACAGGTTTTTATGGAGAAGGTTTTAGGATCGCAATTAGTGATGAACCCTCTGGTCGACTTTCGCTCAACTTGGGTATATTAGAACTGACTTCCGACAAGGTTCGCTTGGTCATCGATATTCGCTATCCAGTTACGTACAAGCTAGATGATATCTTTCTGCCAATTGAAGAAATTGCCCGAAGTGAGCAATTTAATCTCACAGTTTTGACCCATCAAGAAGCACATCATGTTCCAAAAGACAGTGCTTTAGTGCAATCTCTGCTTAAAGCCTATGCTGATGTAACTGGGCTCAAACCCTTTGCTTTTGCTATTGGAGGGGGGACTTATGCTAAGGTACTTCCCCAAGGGGTTGCCTTTGGACCCGTTTTTCCAGGGGAACCTGAAGTGATTCATTGTGCCGATGAATACATATCAATCGACAACCTCCTTTTAACAACCAAAGTATATGCCCAAGCAATACTCAACTTAGCTGCAGATCCCGAGAATAGATAGAAAAAGCTTGACTATTTATTGTTCTAGAGGTATACTTTCAATTGTTGTAATTGCGCCACTAGCTCAGCTGGTAGAGCATCCGACTCTTAATCGGCAGGTCCCTGGTTCGATCCCTGGGTGGCGCACCAAAACGCTAAGCAAGTCTTGTGTAGTAAGCATTTCGGGTTTCCGAAATGCTTACTTTTTCGTTATTTGGACAGTTTCAGACCTTCCGACTATTTGATGAAATCAATTTATTTCAAGATTGATTAGATCATATTGATCGGGATGAGACTGAGGAATTCAATTTTGAAGATATAGATGTGACTCGGCTGTTTTTAGAAATTAAGGAAGGGGACGATGGAATCCCGTTTTGAACTGGGGAAAGGGAGCGTTTAGGTAGTATTAACTGATGCTCGATAACAGAGGTTTGAAACATTGGATGGAATATCATTCGCTCCAGCCACTTCGAGTTTTTAAGTGCAATATGTTTCCTTGAACGTTGCACGTCGGCGTTACTTCATTGTTAGTGTGTTTTGGGATATGGAATTAATGAACAAATAATTAATGCGTTGGTTGAGAAGATAGAAATTCTCACGCCAGCGCATTTTGGTTTAAGTTGAAGAGCGGGTTGAGGGAGGAGGTTATAGGTAATTGGTTATTCTATTGGCTTCCATTATCATTAAATAATTTAAGCATTTGTATAAATTTTTCAAGTTCGGAATCCTCCCACTTTGAGATGCGTTTATAAAATACTGATTCTTTTTCATTTAAAGCATCCATAGTCTGTTGACGTCCAAGTTCAGTTAAAGATAACAATACTCCTCGGCGATCATCAGGAGATGTTTCACTTTTAACATAACCTAAGCGCTTGAGTTGATTGACAAGGCGGCTGACAGAGCTAAGCAGCATATCCAAAGATTGATGCACTGGTGAATAATGCAGGGCTTCATGCTTTTGAGCAACGAATAACCTCAGAGGGCTTTGCAGAAATGATAGCAGTGAACTATTTGGCACCATGGCTATTGACCCATACATTACAACAATCATTAATGAAGTCAGGAAACGCTAGGATTGTCAACGTCGCTTCTGAAGCATCACGCAACCATGGTGAACTTAAGCTTCTAGAGGATCTGACAGATACATCTACTTTTACTACTAGAGGTTCCTCTGCGCTTTACGGAAAAACTAAACTTCTTAATATTATGTTTACTGGAGAACTAGCCCTTCAATTATCTGGAACGGGAGTCACTGTTAATGCACTAAATCCAGGGTTTAATGTGAGGTTTTATAGAATAAATAGATATAAAAGTAACCAGTGATGGAAATTCACATTCAGGGATACACAATCCAAACACTCCCTGCCTGCAATATACTCAGATAAAACTTTCGTCTGAAGAATTCCAAGGTTGCGGGACGTTGAGCAATGAGCTCAATCAAGGTGATGAGTGAAGAACCTAAGTTGCACTAGAACGTTCCAGTCATGAAGAACATGGGATTGCCTAACGGGGGAGACCCCTATGGTAACAGAGTTTTCATAGTATCCAAAGTGGCGGTCGTAATGACGGTTGCACAGGCGGACTTTAATATGTGCCGCTGGATCGCCTATACCGCCAAAAGGGTAACCAAGTAAGCGGGAGATCAGGAGAAGGAAGACAGGTGGTTACGATATCAATCGCTTGGAGGTATGCGGAATGCAAAAGGCCAAAAAAGTATTGGATATCATCGGCGACAGAGGCAAGCGAAAGTTACCGTTATATCGCATCTATCGTTTACTTTACAACAAAGAGTTGTATCTTATCGCTTACAAAAATATTTATGCCAATAAAGGCGCGATGACTAAGGGTGTAACAGACGAAACGGTTGACGGCATGTCCATTGCCAAGATTGATCGGATTATCGATCAACTGAAAAAAGAAACCTATCATTTTGCGCCCGTCAGACGTATGTATGTCAAGAAAAAGGGTAGCAAGAAGCAACGCCCTCTCGGACTACCAACATGGTCGGACAAATTGCTCCAAGAAGTCATCCGTTTGATGCTGAATATCTACTTTGATCCGCAATTCAGTAACGCCTCTCACGGTTTCCGTTCCAATCGAGGATGCCACACAGCCCTTGATTCTATTCGGGCTAAAGGTGGCTGGAAAAGTGTGAAATGGTTCGTCGAAGGTGACATCCGCGACTGCTTTGGCAGTATCGATCACGGCATTCTAAGGCATTCTAATCGGAATTCTAACTGAAAAAGTAAAAGACAATCGCTTCTTGAGACTGATGAAACACTTTCTGGAATGTGGGTATATGGAAGACTGGAAATATAACGCTACCCTAAGTGGATGTCCATAAGGCTCGATTTTAAGTCCGTTACTATCTAACCTTTATATGGATAAGTTCGACCAATTTATGAAAAAAGACATTCTCCCCGTCTATAACTGCGGGGGCAGAAGGGCAGAGAACAAAACCTACAAAGTGCTGAGCAACCAGGTTAAAAAGCATATGCGCCATCAAGACTGGAAGATAGTAAGGGAACTAAACAAGCAGAGACAGTCCATGCCTTCTAAAGATGCGTTTGACCCGGCATTCCGACGACTTTATTATATCCGCTATGCGGATGATTG
>OMOF01000529.1 GCA_900290375.1 Candidatus Desulfosporosinus infrequens | reverse complement strand
TCATATTTACGAAGCATCCGGCAAAAACCAATTAGGCACTAACAAAAAAATAAGAAGTCAATTTGAATCTCATTAAAAAAAGACGTATCCCTTGAAATATGTTTTAATTGTTAATCACGACAAAAACAAAAAAACATAGCAAAGGATACAAAATTATGATACTTGGTATTATGGGAAAATGCAAAGATATTTTCAAGGAGACCCTAAACAAACTTAAAGGCTCTGACAGACGTGTTGCGTTGGCAAGCGTTTCAGTAGTCATTGGTAGAGGTGGTCAGACTATTGTAGCTAACGAATTTAATGTGAGCCGTGATACGATTAGAAAGGGAGCCCATGAGTTAAAATCAGGAATTAAGATCGTGGATGCATTTAATGCCCGAGGTCGTAAACCTTTTGAGGCAAAACATTCTAATTTGATTCGTGATGTGAAGGACATTGTAGATTCTCAAAGTCAGACCGATCCGAATTTTAAGACAACAAGGCTCTTTACAAGAATTACAGTCAACGTAGTTAGAAAGCAATTGATTAAACACAAAGGTTATGATGATAAAGACCTACCTACCAATCAGACATTAAACAACAAAATTAATAAGATGGGTTATCAACTGAAAAAAGTAAGAAAATCTAAGCCGCTAAAGAAAATCGAGCAAACGGATGCAATCTTTGAAAACCTAAAGATAGTCCACGATGATAGTAAATCTAAGAGCAATGTTTTAAGGATATCGATTGATACTAAAGATAGAGTTAAAATTGGTGAGTTTTCAAGGGGTGGCAGAAGTAGAATTACTGTTAAGGCAGGAGATCATGACTTCGGCGGTGAGTATGTAACACCGTTTGGAATATTAGATATAACCCATAATCAAGTAGAGTTAATAATCACAAGATCTAAGGTTACAGCCGATTTCATGGTTGATTATATAGAAACATATTGGCAAAAAAATGGTCATCTGAACGGTAAGGATACTCTAATAATAAATGCGGATAACGGACCTGAAAATAGCAGTCGCAGAACCCAATTTATGAAACGAATGATGGAGTTTTCAGCAAAAAATAACGTGAAGGTAATCTTAGCGTACTATCCACCATACCATAGCAAATACAATCCCATAGAAAGAGTATGGGGTTGTTTGGAGCAACATTGGAATGGCGATATTCTTGATACTAGTGAAGCCGTTGCAGGATTTGCAAGAAGTATGACTTGGAACGGAAAAAATCCTTTGGTAACATTTACAGAAAAACTATATGAAACAGGTAAAAAGGTAGAGAAAGAGGTTATGAAGTTGTATGAAACGGCAATAGAACGAGCGGACGGCCTTGAAAAATGGTTTGTTACACTAAACCCCAAAAAATGCAAAGAAGTGTTAGACGTGGAAATTAAAGTATAGGCAATTAGTTTTGGGGGAAGGGGTAGCTGTATCCATTTCTAGCAGAAATGAGTATTTGTGATACCATTTTTGTATAATGCAGGAAAATATAATTTTCTAAAAAAAGCTGAACCACCATATTTGGATCAAAACTGGTTAATAAAGCAAACTGACTTATTATTTATTTTAACGTGCCTTAATGGTATTAAGTGGGCAGCACTTTATAAAAGCGAAGAGGGTGTTGACCTTGGAGAACGAG
>OMOF01000295.1 GCA_900290375.1 Candidatus Desulfosporosinus infrequens | reverse complement strand
CCGGCTAGGAGTGGTTTGGTATTTTTCAGCAATCATCGGGTACAGATCTTTGGTTATTGCCCTTAACAGTGAAACCTCTTGTATCACATTGACAATCGCTTCACGTAAATACTGGTAGCCTTTCACATGGGGCGGCACGCCCATTTGGTGCATTATGCTACTTACTTCTACTTCCCAATTCTTTACCGATGTTTTTGGTGTAACGCCGCCTAACTGCCGAATTCGGTTACCCAACGTATCAAGATCAAATGGCTTTAGTATGTAATAATCTGCCCCAAGAGTAGCGAACCGCTGGATCATCGATTCTTGCTCAAAAGCCGTTAAAATGATTATATGTGGTCTCAGTCCTTCAAATCGCAGTTTCTCCAACACTCCCAAACCATCTAAGTGGGGCATAATTATATCCAATATTACTACATCTGGAGATTCTTGATAAATAAGAGCTAGGGCTTCGTTGCCGTTATAAGCAACGCCAACTAATTCCATATCATATTGACTTTGTATGTATGCTTTTAAAACCTCGATCAAATCTCGGTTATCGTCTGCTATAAGTACTCGAACTGGCTTGTTCATGGTTTGCAGCCCCTTTTTTGTATAGCCAAACATAGAGAGGATTTTAATCTCTTTTAGATAATTCGCCATATTTATCTAATAATCCTGCTATAAATACTAATATCGACTGCTAGAAATGTTTTGGCAGTCGAAGGGATTAACCATATCGCATAGATTTTCAATCAAAAAAGGGGGGCTGTTCAAACACTGGGCAAAATACTTGTTGTAGATGACCAATTCGGTATTCGATGTTTGCCCTTTGAGGCATTTAGGGAGGACCACAAAGTATAGATCCCAAAAGTAAGACAGGACCTACCTACTGTAAGTCTTGTTTTACTGCATTAAATGAAAAAGTGGTCTAATCGGAACTTTTTAAGGCGGTTCGTTCGACTTCCACCTTGCAAGATATGGTATATTACCCCGTGAAGTAGAGAAGTTCCGATTACAATTTAGTAATCGGAACTTCTCTGGATAAATTATCCTATTATTTGAAATTCACTTTGCGGGTGGTGACTGCGCTGGTACTATCCCATGTTGGCGAAATAAGAGACAGAAAAGCCAACGGTAAGGGAACCACTACTTCGGTTAATAACGGTAGCACTTGGACGGGATATTTTGTGAACAACAATCCAGAAGGGCCGGGAACAGCCATTCATAAAGATTGGAACGACCTAACCAATGATAAACTAATCACCGAAACCCCCTGTGTTACGATAGTTGACGTAGAGACT
>OMOF01000716.1 GCA_900290375.1 Candidatus Desulfosporosinus infrequens | reverse complement strand
TTCTGTGGTCAAAGAGCTCTTACCCAACGACCTTTCCGACGGTGCGGTGGTCGGCGAATATCTGCTTGAGATCGGGGGAACGTCCACCTTTAAGCGATATTATCGTTCGTATTTTGCTGAAATCCTCAGCGGTAACACTTGGGGAGGTATGCTGGATGATCTCTCGCGTGGAAACTTCGGGGATGGGGATACCGACATTGCAATCCACGTTCGTCCGGCCTCAACTGATATTGAACTTCAAGAACTGAGCCGCAGACTCAGGGGGTTGTTATCCGACATGGCGATGGAAGGCGATCCTTCCAAGGTCGATGCCATTCGGGATGAGATTATGGACATAAAAACTCGCCAAAAGAAATTGCGCATGGAGATTGAACGCTCGTTTAAAACATCCATTCAGGTCATTGCCAGTGGAACAGAACTCAAGAGCTTCAAAATGTACTGTAATGCCTTAGTTAAACGGTTTGCAGGCAAATCTATCTATCTCAGACCAGCCGATGGTAAACAGTTGGAGGCATTGCAATCCATCCTTCCTATTGCCGCACCGCAAGGGATTCCCAAAGAGCATTTTATTACCTTAGAATCCTCGAATCTAGCCGATCTTTTCCCTTTTGCCCAAGGGGGAATCAGTCACAGAATGGGTGTTATTCTTGGCATTGATGGGCTAGGACGACCGGTGTTTTTTGATCAGTGGCATCCATCGCTTCCGAATCAGCACATGGTTATCTTGGGACGGTCTGGTGCAGGAAAAACCTACACGACACAAATCATCATGCACCGGAGTATGCACATAGGCAGAGTCGTTGCCTCGCTGGATTGGAAAGGTGAGCACAAAGACTTTTTCCTGTTAAGTGGTCTGCCTTATCTTGAATTTAACGAACATTCTCCTAACCGCATTAATCCGTATGATGTAGAAGTTACAGAGGACGCTGACGGAACTCGTTTTATTGATATTGAGGGCGTATCAAACAATGTGCAAGCGTTAGTTTTTAAAATGATTGGCACTTACGACCGTACTTTTCTAACTGGCCGGGTCAAAGTGTTCATCGGGGAGGCGATCCGCAAACAATATGAAGAGGCCGGAATAACGAAAGATCATAAAAGTATCTACCAAAAAGATATATCCAGTGAAACAATCTGTACCCGCGTTAAGAGGCCTATGCCTGACCTCGGCGGACTGTATCAACGTCTGGCCGCCAGTGACATTGAGGAAGTGCGCTATGCAGCTGAAATTTTTAAACCGTTCACACAATATGGT
>OMOF01000039.1 GCA_900290375.1 Candidatus Desulfosporosinus infrequens | reverse complement strand
TATAGCCGGGCCAGAAATAGCAGACAAACCCAAATAAAGACTTTGGTGTACCTCGCTCCGCATCGGCTGCTGTGACCCATTCTAACAGGTTTTTTCTAGAGACCAGCAGGCGATAAAGCGTACGCACAATACCCTCGAGCAAAATCACACTTTGAAAAGGGAGCATTAGGGTCGTGACGGCGACTTGTGCCATAACCAGCAAACTATGTTTAAAGATCCCTCTCTGTCGAAGGAAACCGATCACATGCATCCAAACAGGCAGTAAAAGCGTCAAGGCCACCACTTCAACCCACCCAACACGCCTACCTGGCAAAACCGTCAAGCCTAAAAATAGCACTATACAAAGCGTCGGGCTAAGAAGACTGCGCCGTAAGTTATCGGACATCTGAAATCGTGTGATGACGGGTAAATTAGACCGCACCCATTTCCCCTCAGGACTCCGTACAAAGGGCAAGAGCCAGCGTAGCAACTGCCAATCGCCACGAACCCAACGTTGCAAGCGTTTTAAATAAGATAAATAAGTTGCTGGATAATCGTCAATAAGTTCCACATTGGAAACAAGACCCGCTCGTAAGAAGCCACCTTCCAGAAGGTCATGACTGAGGACTGCGTTTTCCGGAATACGTTCACTCAAGACCTTATCAAAGACCTCAACGTCGTAAATCCCTTTGCCAGTAAAAATTCCGTGTCCAAAAAAGTCTTGATAAGGGTCTGAAATAGCAAAGCTGTAGGGATCAATTCCTGGCTCGCCTGCAAAAAGATGTGCTAAACGCGAGTTTTCTGTACTCTCATGGCTTGCTGTTATGCGTGGCTGCAGTAGGCCAAATCCTTCCACAACCTTGTTTTGTTCTTTATTAAGAACCGGGGCATTGAGCGGGTGAGCAATCATACCAATCAAGCGCTTGGCGCTTTCGCGCGGGAGTACAGTGTCGGCGTCTATGGTAAGCACGTAGCGCACATTTCCGAGGGTGTGCCTATCTCCCACGATCACGTTGTAACTGGTATCCTGATTTCCCCTGAGTAAAGAATTAAACTCCATCAGTTTACCGCGTTTGCGTTCCCAGCCCATCCAGACTTCTTCTTTAGGGTTCCATAAGCGCTTGCGATGAAACAGATAAAATGTAGAGCCCTCAATTGCTGAGTATTGAATATTTAAACGTTCTATTAAACTACGCGCAACGTTTAGAAGTAGCTGATCTTGAGGCATTGCTTCTTGCTGCGCATCCCGAAAATCTCCCAGTATGGCGAAATGAAGGTTAGGGTCCCTATTGGCCAAAAACTGCACTTCTAAATGGTGGCACATTTTCTCAACATCCTTAGGACTTGACCAAATCGTCGGAATGACCACCATCGTCAAGGCTTCTCGGGGTATTCCTGAAGCATACTCTAAACAGGGTAGCGTTTGGGTTTTAAGAATATGATTAATCAGCCAATGCAAGATGGTAATAGCCCACTCGCTTGCTGGTATCACCATAGCTAGAGATACGACGATCAGCGTGCTAACCCGTAAAAGTCTAAATCCTAGCTCCCAGTTGATAAAACCCAAAATAAACGCAGTAAAGAAACCGCTTAGCAAAATAAGATATAAAACGATCGGGTGTTCTTTAGACCTGTAGACGAGCTGGCCCCCCCAGGATACTCTTGACTTAAAAGCATGATGAAGTTCCTGAAGTCCTCGAAAATTTAACAAATAATAGCCAACATGCTGCTGTCGAGCTTCCTTTGGCTCTGTTCCAGAGGCATCCAACGCCAGGGAGAGCACTGTTTTAGCTACTTGGATTTCCGACACTTTGAGCCGACAGGCAGAATCCTCCACAACCTGGCGCATATGATCCCGACTGGCAAAATCCATAGCACCGTAGACACCTACTGGGTCCTGACGAAGTATTTGTTCTACGTGGCTTAACGCTTCAAACGAATCTTGCCAGACCCAGTGTGCCACAGCCCGCAAACTGGTGATCAGATTCCCGACCATCGCTATGTCCTGTGCTTGACGTAGGTGTTCCTGACCTACTAGATATTTTAGAGTCATCCCCATAGTTTCCGCCTTGCGTTCCAGCCAAGTTTGAACCAAGGTCGTGTCTTCTGCATAATTCCTCAGCTGAGCGACAATATAATCCACAAAGGAAGGGTCTAACTCACCCATTGTCTTGTCAGCCAATTCTAAGGCCTGCTTAAGTTCTCTTGGCGAGCGAAGAAGCGGTTCCCAGGTTTCTAATAGCCCTGCGGCTTGTCGGTAAGCCTCCTGCTTCTTAAGTACGTTCGTGAAAACCATACTCAAATTCTCAATCAAGGCAATGCGCATGAATAAAGGCACAGCCCATAATTCACTCATCTTGAGCACGGTCACCGTCTGAAGTTCCAGGAAATAATCCACTGTTTTTTGAACCTCGACATGTCCGTCTGTTTGGCAGAGATACGTTTGACACATTCCAAAAATCCGCACATCTTGAGGCTCTTCCTTCGCACGGGGAAGCTTTTGAAAATTATTCTTAGGCCACTTTTGTTGCACAAACAGAGCTTGCCCCTTGATAAAATAGATGTTATCCAACAACCACTCGCCTGCTGGTACAAGGGTTATTCCTACTTGATCAAATTCGCGCAATATTTTCTCAGTGTTCATTAGGTTTTCTACCCACAAATCAAAGCGTTTAAGGGTTAGATCAGTTCTTTGTCGCCTTACAGGAAAGAGACCTGTCAATAGGGTATGGCTTTTTATAAATTTGCCTATGTTTAACATTCTTCGTCCTCCCGATAACACTACCCTTATTTTTCAGACTTTAAAAATTATTCATTAGCAAAAAAACCGCACATTCTCTTACTTAGGGACAGATATATGACCACTTTTTCACTATGCATCCCCCTTCATCGTAGTTGTTGAAGTTCTCAATTTTTTCAAATAACTAATTCTTAGCTAAAGACTAGCACTGTGTTCAAAGTTTGTACATAATCATGACATGTTGTCATGATCAGTAATTACTATTTAAAATCGCCGACTATTAAGCTATTAAGTCGAAACAAAATGGATTTTGTAAAACTTAATAAGTTGGTACATTGAACGCAAATCCTTCAAGAAAGGACGTAGGCTGAATTCGAAAGACATTAGCAGTAACGTATAACGTCTTACTGAAATTACTTTCCTATTGCATGCTGTTTCAAAAAATACATTTATGGATCTGTGCTAAATGCTTTCCTCTCTAAAACACGGGGGTTCAAATAGCTAGCGCCCAGAAAAATAAAATAGTCCTCTTACGTCAAATCAACGTAGGAGGACTATTTGCTACATCAAGGCTCAGAGGTTCATCGTCTCAAAATCAGTACCAAAAATCTGGCGAAGTCGGTAATCCATATTGATAAACCGATTGTAGTTAGCGAATCCTTTGACTAGATTAAGACTAGATTAAGATTCGATCTCCCCTTTTCGGCACGAACCTTAAATATTTGCGACAGAGGTTATTTTGTATTAATATGATATTGCGAAATCCGTATATTTCGACAAAATAGTTATAATTAAAAGTTAAACATAATATATATTTATAGTACACATGAACTATATCGATAAAGGGCTTCGTTCCGGTTATTCCTAGCAAACTCAATTTGAGGTATAAAAGGCCGAAAGCAATTCCGACAATCCACAATTCCAATGTACAAAGTCAACTGGAGATTACCTAAACAGGATGGTCAATTAGTCAAAATTAGACGCCGTCACTTTCAGTGATTGGATTATTTTGGCTAAATTCTCAAGATTACCAGCAATAATTTTTCCAATCGAAGTTTGTTGGACAGAAGCATTTTGAACAACTACAGACTTCTCAGCAGTTTCTATACTGATATTCTCAATTTCTTGCATGGAAGCGAGAATCTCTTCACTACTACTCGCTACTTCCTCAACGGCAGCAGCCGTATCTTCAATCTGTCCGGAAACTTCAAAGATGAGACTAGAAATCTGGTCAAAGGTTTGGCTGGCCTCATTAACGACCTGAATTCCCATCTCCACGCTTTTGGAAACTTCATTCATTGCGCTTACTGCATGTAATATATTCATGTCATTATCGACAATGAGTTTGGAAATCTCTGCAGTGGCTTGACGAGATTGTTCCGCTAATTTGCGAACCTCTTCAGCGACAACGGCAAATCCTCGTCCTTGCTCACCAGCCCGGGCTGCTTCAATGGCAGCGTTAAGAGCCAGAAGATTCGTCTGACTAGCGATATCTGTGATCAGACCCACAATTTCGCTCACTTTTCCCGAACTGTTGGAGACTTTACCTATCGCCAGCTGAACTGCAGAGGTTTCATTTTCTATCTCATTAATCTGTTTTATGGCGTCGCCGACTTTTGTTTTTCCCAGCTTGGTCGTGTCCGTCGTCCGCTGTGCTCTCATTTGAATGTCACCAGTATTAGTAGCAATAAGCTGAATGCTGGCTGAAACCCCTTCCACCGCCAGCGAAACTTCTGCTACTGCTCTCTTTTGTGTTTCTGTTCCGTCCACCACATGATTAATAGCCTCCGCAATTTGTTTGGCAAATTGAGAACGATTCCTAGCATTGCCGTAAAGCTCGTCCGAAAAGTACGCAGCTTGGTTGGACGATTCGGAGACCGCTTGGAAGACCTTAATCGTTGTGGTAGGCAAGGCATCCAACAATTGATTTAATTCTTTCAGTTCGTCGTTTTTTTCATTTACAGGCAATTTGAACGTCGTAGCTAAAAACAAATTTCTTTGCTTCAGTGAGGAAAATAGTCTTTTTATGGTAATCGTCATAAAAATCCACAGGGCCAGTATGAATACTAGCCTGATCAGGAGGTTAGCGTACGCATGGTGGGGCAGTAAAATTATGAGGTTGTCAGCCAGCGCATAGACTGACAGCAGAGTTAATGGTAAAAGTATTTTTAGCATTCATTTACCTCCGTTCTTCGATCTGTCTAATCCTCGACCTAAGCGTTCACACATCCAAATTTAGTGCCTACCAGACATTTGTTCTCATCATCTCATCCCCCTTGAATACAAACTCCGTATCTCTCTGAAAAGTGTTCGAACCTCAAAAATTAATTTGGCCTATTAATGAGGTAAAGGCGAGGTTCACTATACTTGAGGGTTAAATAATTCTTTATTGATACTCTATATTATACAATATTTTCGGCTAAACGACTAAATACATTATAATATTTAAATATATATTACCATGTTATCTAGGTGCAAGTTGAAGATGGCCATGGTTGGCTATCACATAACCTCCTTACGCAGTTTGGGTCTTTAGCGAAGGAAAGAGGAAAAGACGCCCTTTTCAAGGCGTCCAATTAATCTAAGGACAACAACAATGAATTATGGCTCTACCTTCCAATTGTTATGCCCATGAAAACAGACAGGAGCCGGAGGAATACTCTGGACAAAGTTGAAAACATTTTCTGGGTCATATTGCGCTTTAATTTTCCGGAGCCGGGCAAAATTATCACCGTAATATTCCTGGCCGTAATTTTTTATATTTAAATCAGGTACATTGACGTATGATCCGGTTACAAAGGGCTGCAATTGAATACGGGTCTGTTCAACAAGTTTAATATTCTTTTGTGCTTCAGACTCTTCAGTCCATGCGGCATTCCATTCCATATAGTATTTCGTATTACGCCAGAAAAAAGCTGTAGCCTGGGGAGGTACCTGGTTCATTGCGCCTCCGGAGTTCAGGAAGAAGAAACCGGATTCGCTTCCTTTAGCTTTTTCCAGAAAACTTCGGATTGCTTTAATTGCTTCTGGGGGCAGGATTTGCTCAACCCAGGTGGATGACCACGAAGTGTTCTGCGTGTCAAACAGCGATTCAGCTGGAGCCCAGAATTCTATTGCCTCCGGTAGTGTAACCTCATCTATAAACACCTTTATGGGAGATCCGACATCTGTCAAAGTTGTTATCAAATTCTCCAGTTCTGCTTTGGGACCAAGGAATATTCCCTGTGATCGGAGCAGGCCATCCGTTTTCGGAGTTATCTCCAATATAGTACCCAGTCTTTCGTCAACGGTTGGAGACCATCTTTGCCATACATCGATAACTCTTTCCAATTGCTCCCACGGCCAAATTATTTGAAATATTCCGACTTGAAACGGAGCCAGTCGAATTTTAAACGTATAGGAGGTTATAATACCGAAGTTACCTCCTCCGCCTCCGCGAATGGCCCATAGCAGGTCCGGATTTTCGTTTTCGCTAACACGTAAAATCTCACCTTTAGCATCAACTACGGTGGCAGCCAGAATATTGTCGGAGATCAGTCCGGTTGTGCGCTGAATAACCGTAATTCCGCCGCCTGTACTTATTCCACCTATCCCAACAGTGGAACTGTCTCCAAAAGGGGCCAAGACGCCTTCCTGTGCAAGCATCCTCACAAGCGGACCCACACGTATTCCTGCTTGAACTGTGGCGATTCCCTTTGTCTTATCCAGTATGACGTTTCTCATTTGACTGGTATCTATTACGATCCCACCATTTGTCTGGGAAAAATCTTTTGCCAGAGCATGCCTGCCACTTCGCATCCGAATGGGTACATTATTCTCACGAGCCCATTTGACGGCATTAGCCACGTCTTCTTCCTGCTGCGCAAAAACAAATACGATGGGAAATGCGTTGGTGAATGGGTTCCAGTTCATTCGAGCCTGCTGGTACTCCGGATCATTCGGGTATATTACCGTTCCCGTTAATCTTGGTTTTTGTTGCATTCAATCACCTTCTACTTTCTAATTGAGTATACAGAAAAGTAGTACCACTTTTTATGCCCAAGCTATCTATGTTTTATAATATGAGTTTTTATCAGATTTGTGCCATCTTTTTAACTTGAGTTGTAACACAATACTAAGAAAATATATAGTACGTAAAGCTGGGATAGCTGTAGCAATGGCTAGCGAAATTGCATTGTTAGCGATGGAGTATCGGACCAATTCATTTGGAGGGATTTTTATGACGCTAGTGGAAATACTAATGCGTTTCTTAGTAGGAGGAACCTTAGTCGTAATAATTAATCTGATCGGCAAATCACAAAATAGCTTTGTTGCTGGTTTAGCTATGCTTTTCCCTGCCATTACTCTCATAGGTTACTATTTTCTTTCCATTTCACAACATGGTTCATTAAGCAAGACTGTGATGTTTAGTATATGGTCATTACCCACTTCGCTGGCATTTCTCTTAACCCTTTACTTTACTATTGATAAAATACCAATCCTTCAAGCCTTGGCATTGGGCATAGCATCATGGTTAATTACCGCCATTGTTGTCATAGGGGTCTACACTATCATTGCAAAATGAAGCGCTTAAAGCTTTTCACGTTAACCACACTTAGGCAGTTTTGCGTTTATTCACTAAATCACTGTTTAATGTGAGCTGGTAGGTTAAGCTCATTCATTGCAGCCTCCCAGGACATAAATTCGTTTTTCAATTGCTTTTCTTCTGAGTTGAATATAATGACCTTAAGCTAAAAGGACACAATTCTAGGCATCCTAGAAAGACCGTTTGTGCCTCTTTGTCAATTCTTTAATCTGAATTCAAAGCCTTTCGAAGGTTTTCTTTAGTAATAATGCATCTTTTTCCACCAATGGACCTTCAGATATTATGCAACCTTTTACGTTAAAGTACCTTATAGCCTTCAGGCAATCCACATAATTGAAGTCACTTTGTAGCAATGGTAGATGGTTCCGCTCACCTTTTTCATTGTAATTTACTCCTCCCATATGAATATGTAAGTCTTCCATAGCCGATTTTCCGAGTTCATCCGAGACATACTGAAGTATTATCGCAAAATCATTAAACCCTTTTAGTTTGCCATTGTATCTTGCGTGTATATCCCACTAGCATAACTAAATTTAGTGAAACCGTTTCCTAATGGAAGACCAGATATGCCAAATAAAAGTGTATCCATTATCATCCTCCTTATTTTACCTCTTTGTTTTTTGTACTTGTCTAAAGCAACATCCAACAGGTATTGTCGCTTGTATAATCATTCGCTTTTTTCCAAGCCATTATTTTGGCTTTGTGAAGTTTCATGTTCTTTGATTACAGATAGAAACAAAATGCGCTGGTATGAGAATTTCTATCTTCTCAACCAACGCATTAAAATTTTTGACTCGAGCAAATTTGAGCCAGTAAAAATTACCAACAACAATTATATATCGAACCTGTTTTCGCGTTCCTCAATACTCCAATACTCTCTAATAAAACCTCATAATATGTTTCATCGGATTTAACCTTCAACCACTTTTATTTCTTTAGGTAGATTTACTATAAACTCCGTCTCTTGCCCGACCATGCTCTGTACGGCGATGGTACCATGATGAAGGGTTGTGATCTGCTGAACCAAGGCCAATCCAATTCCCGTTCCGCCTGTCTCACGGGTACGGGATTTGTCGGCTCGGTAGAAGCGTTCGAAGATATAGGAAAGATCCTCTTCGGGGATACCAGTGCCTGTGTTTTTGATTCTAATTATGGCGAAATCCGGTGTTTGCAAAAGTGAGAGGGTGATTTGACCGCCAATATTTGAATACCGATAGGCATTATGAACGAGATTATAAAAGAGCCTTGTCAGTAGGCGCCCATCCCCCGACATAGTCACGAGTTCTGGCGGCGGGTTCCATATCAGTGTTAATTGTTTTTCTTGGATGAGTGGATAGAGGCTATGAATCACTTTGTCAAGAAGATGCTTTAAGTTAACAGGTTCAAATATTAATGTTAAGGCACCCATTTCCGCAACATTTAAGTCTTTCAGGTCGCTGGATAGGTCAACTAAACGGTCTATTTCTTCATGTATTGAGGAAAGATTCTCTTGGTCAGCAGGTAGAACATTGTCTTGAAAGGCCTCGATATAGCTTTTGATTGATGTTAAGGGTGTGCGCAGTTCGTGGGCGATGTCGGCGGCAAACTGTTTGCGAAGAATTTCTTGGCGATTCAAATTGTCCATCATTGCATTAAAAGCGGTTGCTAATTGCCCTACCTCATCTTTGGTTTGAATTGCAACGCGCTCATCAAGGTATCCCTGTCCGATACGATCAGCGGCTTGAGTTAAACGTTTCAGCGGTGCTACGAGACGTCGACTAGTAAAATAACTGAGGATAATCCCGAATAGAAGCGCCAGCCCACCCGCGAAGATGAGAGAACGAAAAACTGAGGATTGGAAGAGGACGTCTTGGGGATTGAGAATCGGTGCAGTCGCCGGGTAGCGGATAAGTGCAGTGCCTATAGTACCGAGAGGTCCTAACACAGTTAAGGTCATCGTTTTCCAACTCGTGATGGTGGAAGAGGAAAACATCCCCATAGTCATATTCATGTTCATTCCGTCTTGACCCTGCATCATGCTTTCCATCGTGTGACTTAACGTGGCGATTAGCTTGCCACTTGTATCTGTCAGCGTTACGACTGTGCCAACAGGAAGGGTAGGGCTAATTTCATCTAGAGCCCTTTGATCCCAAGTTCCCTTGCTCTGATAAAGCAAACTTAATCGAGAAGGTAACTGTTCAAAGGTTGCTTCATTCGCCTTGGTTAGATAATCACTAAACTGTTGGTGGAAGACTAGATTTACGGCCAGCATGCTGAGAGTTAAGGTGATAAGCGCTATGATCAATGTAGCGAGAAATAGTTTCTTGCGCATCTTAGCCCCCTGCACTTGGATTGAATTTGTAGCCGATGCCGTAAACGGTCAAGATAATCTGAGGATCGCTGGGGATGGATTCGATTTTCTGACGAATCTTTTTAATATGGGCATCAATCACGCGGTCATCACCGTCGAAGGCGTGTCCTTGAACAATGTCAACCAGTTGCCCCCTTGAGTATGCCCGACCAGGACTTTTCGCTAAGGCTCCAAGAATCTTAAACTCCGTTGGAGTTAAAGAAACCTCCTGATCATGAAGCCGAATTACATGTTGTATGTTATCAATGGTGAGGCCGTTGTCATAGGAGACCATGTCCGCCAGTGGTGCAGTTTCGTTGTTAGTTCGACGTAGAACAGCCCGGACCCGAGCGACCACTTCACGAGGGCTAAAGGGTTTCGTGATGTAATCATCGGCACCAATACTTAACCCCCGGATACGGTCCTCTTCTTCAACTCTAGCTGTGAGCATGATAATGGGGACGGAGGATATCTTGCGAATCTCAATACAAATTTCTGTTCCGGACATGCCAGGTAGCATTAAATCTAAGATGAGTAAGTCAAAGGGGTTTTCCTTAAACATGGTTAGAGCTATAAGGCCGTTAATGGCTGTACTCACTTGAAAGCCTTCTTGTTGAAGGTAGGCTTTCAGCACAGTCGTAATCTTTTTCTCATCATCGACTAGTAAAATCCTCATGGATGGATAAACTCCTTTTTAAGACATCTTTCAATGTACCCGCCATAAATTAATGGTAACCCATGGCTAAAGTTATAAATAAAGGGCTGAAATCATCATGTCATCAGTATACATTGGCCCGCTGCATAAGTCATCAAGACTACGAAAACGAGAGTAGCACGGGCTAGGATGGGTTATCTCATAATCTACATGCGCATGGCCATTCTTACTGTGAATGTAAGAAAGTTTAGTATACCGAAGAACATTATGACAACTAAATATGGCATACAGACGGATAAAGCTTTACTTACACCATAGTTCTTCTTGGCAATTCTATAAGCCGTGTAAAGGGAACCGAAAGTTCCAGCAACGACCAAGAAGTATTGCATGATTTGAATCGTCGGGTCAGCAATAAATGAGGTTGATCCTTCAAGATGCACTCCGAAAAGTCCCATGAATGTATAGTAGGTTGCTTTCCCTTCCGCCAGAAGATGAAACAAATTATGGGCCATGTGGGAAGCAAGGTCAAGCGGAATGACAGCATAGCCAAAACGTGCAAAGGCATTGCGCAGAGTCTCACCGGCAAATCGTTTTGAAAAAGCAGTAGCTGCGAAAAGTAGCAATACCGGAGTAGTCATAGCGAAGATAAATAAGATCGTAAAGACGATATCTTGATTAGCAATACCCAGAATTAGCTCTACCCATTTGAGGAAGGATGGGTAAAAGTCTAACATCGTAATGTTTTGGACAAACACAATCCCTACGATGACAATCGCTAAAAATGATTCTTCAAAATGCGCTCTAGACATAGACCAAAATTCGCTGGTGGGTTTGCGGGGAGTTAGACGAATTGAATCATGGGGGCAACTTTTTATGCAGTTCCCGCAGAGATTACAATTGGCGTTGTTATCCATAGCCATCGGAAATTCAAACATCGGACAGCCCGGCGTTTTAGCATTGCCCTTATAGCAATCCCTTGTTTTGCAGCTTTTACAAGTATCTTTGTCGGCTCTAAGCTCTAACATACCTGCCCTAGAATAATTTCCGGACAGAGAGCCGAGAAAACATAAATAACGGCACCAGGTACGGCGTTCAAAGAGCAAAGCACTGACCATTACGCCACCTAGGATGAGTAATAAGAGGGTTCCGGTTCCTCGTGGAGATTCCACAATCCCCCAAATATGATCTGACCAAGTGATGAAGATGAAGGTAATGTCAATGATCCAGAGACCGTTTTTGCGAATGAAGTTCGGAACTTTGAGGTTAGCCCCAAATAACTTTTGAGTTAGATCACTAACCCAGGCAAAAGGGCAAATTCCACACCAAAACCGACCCAGTAGAAAAAAGAAAAAAGGGATTAATGGCCACCAGAGAACCCAAGTAGCGGCGGAACCAAAGTTTTCGCCAACGTTTGTTGGACCTGCTAAAGTTTCTACCATGATTACCCCAAAAACTAAAACTGTGATCCATTGGAAAATTCTTGGGTATAAGGAGCTTTTAAGAAAACGTTTGAGCAAAGGATAATTGAGGAAGTTTAGGGGCTGTTTGTTAGAAGGCATTACAATGGCCTCTACTTTCTTAGTTTTTCTTTTTCTTTAAGATTGCAGCAAGTATTCCAGTGAGCATAACAACACCAGCAGCACTGCCAATAAGAACAAAATTCGGCCCAGATTTACTTACAGCTATTGGAAAGTTGACTGTGCTTGCACCCAAAGGTGAAGTAATAGTAATAGCTTGGTTCCATTGCCCAGGTTGATTAAAGGTCATACCTTGCATCATATAAGTGCCAGGGTCCATTGCCATTGAACCCATTGAAGATTGTTCTTGCATTGGCGAGCCACCTTGCTTGTCCCTACCGGAAGACATGTCCATGCCAGCCATGCTAGCGCTATTACTAGCATTACTAACCATCGTTGATGGCATCATCATTACTTGGGCACCGGTCACTGGTTGTCCCGTAGCCTTATTTTTAATGATCATAGTCATGGTTCCAGCTTGATTAACCATAAGGTTTTCTGGGTTAGTCTGCATAATTATATGATAAGGACCAGAGTCTTGTTCAAGTCCCCCAGATGCAGCCATAGTATTTGTAGCAAATACTAGAGTTAAGAGTAAGAGAGATAGAGAAAGAAGAATTTTCTTCATGGGCTTTCTCAGGTTATTATTCATGGTACACACTCCTCTAAATATATTGAGGGACAATTTTCCACTCTGCTTACCCATCGTCCCTGTATGAACCCGTGATGTGCTGTGGCGAAATAAAAAGATACCAAGTAGGATAATCCCAATACCGAAGATGAGTGGCATAAATATTCCCATCCTACCTATCATCCCATAGCCACCATAACGGGTTCCCCATCTGCCCATCATGTTTCCCCAACCATTCATCATAATGAATTTCTTCTTAAAAGAACTAATTATTAAGTAGAAACCTTCATATTCATATATTGTAAGCAGCGATGGCTAATATAATTAAGCCAAACACTATTTGAAATCACCCCCTTTAGTATTTCTCTGAGAAGTCAGTACATCACCTGGAACCCATCATATTACTCCTTCCAATCCCGTTCATCATGGTACCACGCGAACCAGTAATGATACTTCCGTTGCTCATTATTTTCCCACCGGGCTTATTCATGAATTGCTTCATTTTATCGAGGTTGTCTTGCCCCAGTTGGGTCTTTACAACCGGGTCTGAATTCATAAGTTCTTGCATCGTCTTAACATCCCCTGTTTGCTTCGCTTTCTGCATCCCCGACGAATTGCGAAGATTTTGCATGGCGGTCGAATTCATCAAGGTTTGATGTTGCCCTAGAGAAAAATTGTTCTGCATAAACCCCTGCATTTGACCAACCCATCCGTTCTCTTTTTGTTGGTTTCCTGCCAAGACTGGAAAAGCCATCAATCCGACTGCTAATGTCGCAGTTCCTACTATTGCCATGACCTTTTTACTTAATTTCTTCATTATGATGTATACCTCCCCATTTGATCTTAATTTTCAGCATTGCATCATTTAATTCTTTGACGTTCTTTGATGTCCTTAGTGTAACTCTCTGATACGATTAACTCATGAAAAAGTTGTGAATTTCTCATGAAGAAGGGACCCTGATGATCAAAGCCTCAACGGTTGTAACGCACCTAAAAAATTCATTAGTATATATCGGCCGTTACCGAGCATAGATCGTATTACAGGTAGAAACCCCGTTTGGTAAAGCACAAGCAACGTCACCAGTCGCGGTTCATGGATGCTAATGAGTAACGCTAGCTGTTAAGCGTGATGGCTTTAGCTTTTAGGATTTAGAAGGAGAAATTTGAATTTCTGTGCCGAATGCTTTTTTATATAGAAAGTATTCATAAAAAAAAGACCACGGAGGTCTTGGCTAGACAGAAGTCTGGTCAAATTTCCAATGGTCTATTTTATGAATGATAAATGTACCAATTACTGTTCCGATCTGCCAAGACTACATCACCACGGGATGACACCGTTCTCGTCCGAGAAGGTTGCCCGTCGGCCATCCGGGTCGAGGAGTGCAAGCCGCACGGGCTCACGTGCGGCCTGTTGGACGGTGCGCGTGCCCCCGAAGTTGTTGAGGTCCGTACGCGGGGTCGAAACGGCTGAAGCTACACGAAAGGTCGCAAGTTGATATTTTGTAGAGTAGAAAATATCGGTTTTCAGAGTACTCCTTTATTTGATTAATTCGATCCCCCAAAGGATAGGATTAACCATCGTGTTTAAGCTCCCTTTAATACATCTATGTCCTATTACAATGGGCTCGGTCGCTTTGTCCAGCTGCCCCAATAATCCCTGTCCATAAGTCATGGTTTCGTCTGTTTCAATTGGATAAGCTCTTGCCATCTCAATTTTTTCAAGTGCCGTTGAGGTTTTACCACACAGGTGGATAAGAACTCTCCCACCGCCATCTCTAATCCCCTGTATAACTCTCCAGCTTGAGGGGCCGCTATACTCTTGATATACTTTTGGTCCAATAATACCTATTGCTCCGACTGGATCTCCGTAGGAAATAATTGAGGCCCCCCTTTTGATACCTTCTTGGCTATAACGGATGATGCCCTCTTCAACAACAGCCAGAATTCCCTGAATTCGCTGGGGATCCTTGCGTAGGCCTTTATAAAAATTCATGGGGTCAATTAGAGAGGATAGAATCGTAAAAGGCCCCTCCACACTTAGAGCCACTTTCTCCCCTGCTTCCGCCAGAATTCCCACGGCGTCTAGGACTTCACTAATACGACCTTCACTAAGTTCCAAACTCTGGAGATTGGACATTTCTTCAATTGACGCAAAACGGTAACTCTCCACCCTCGGTCCATTCAAAGCATCGCCCAATTTGATGTGCGCACCGTAGGCTTCCGCTTCTACTGTAACGCAGAAAGGTACCCTAACTAAGACATCCCCTCGGTGTTTTCTTAGCTCCCTAGCAAGGGTAGCCATGTAATTTTTATCGGAATGACCCTCCGGAAAGGAAATGCCTGTTTTCCTAACCACTTCTTCCGGAATCTGTTCCAGATTGTCTCCCGTACATTTAAAGTCCATTCGTCATTCCCCTTTTTCAAAAGTCATAATTGATTCTGCTGCAGAAACCCCTTGTCATGCTATTAATATCACATTTTATTGTCATCCTTCGCTTCGCTCAGGATGACACCGAAATAATTGCAGTGACTTGAAATTTTATATTATTTTAGACTTTCTGCAGGGGAATCATAATTACAATTCGCAAATGGTATCAAGAGTTTACTTCACGTGAAAGTATTTCCTTTATCCAATAGTAAAATGAAATATCTCCCCGACAAGGATGCTGATGGCTTGTAAGAGCAGGATAATCAGCAAGGTTTTCTTCAAAGTAAGTTCCTTAAAGAGAACTAAGATACCAAATCCCGTATTGGCCAGTAACCCAGCCAGCATGGATCCGAAACCCAAGGCTCCTTTGAGAAAACCCTCGGCAATAAGCACGGAAGAAAAACAGCTTGGTATCATACCGATCAACGAAGCCAGTACTGGCTGGAGAAAGGCATTACGGCCAAGCAGTGAATAGATTCCCTCTTCACCAAATCGATCCGCCCCAAACCCAATGATAAAAACAGTAACAAACAAGAACAAAGTAAGCCTTAACGTATGAACCAGGGTATTCACTATAATATTTTTATGTTTGCCACATTTTGGGCAATTACAGTCAATACCGCACCCTTTGAGGCGGTTGCGCTTTTCTTTAATCACCAAGTTTATTAGCCAGCCCGCACTAGTCCCTACTAAGACCTTGATCCCGATAATCCCCAACATTACAAGTAATTTATCAGGATGGGCTCCGATGACAATCAGAGCTTCATCCGAACCAGCCAGAAAAATAGCCATAAGCATACCCAAGGAAATGTAACCGTTCCCATAAAGTTTGGCAAAAGCCACCGATATACCGCACTGAGGGATGATTCCCAACAGAGCTCCACCAGGCACGTCCAACCTAGTCGCACGACTAAAAAAAGGCGTTCCTTTTCCGACCTTAACCGTAATCCAATTCGTTAAGAGGATGATTATAAACAAGACAGGAACAATCTGGATTACGTCATTGAAGCTGTCGATCAGAATTTCAACCAACTAAACAATCCTCCACTTTTAATTTTAAACAAATGCTTAATTTCTTTCTCCTTGAGGTTTTTTCCGATCAGACACAGCTTTCCACTAGACTTAAATTTACTTGTTGATACCGCAAACTGACCGTTAGTATAACTAAAATCCAAGCAACCCTGAGGACTTTTGAGGAAACCTTTACCTCGCAAGACCTGACCAAATTGGGGCAGACTGAGCTGAGAAAGACAAAGCTCGAGTTCTTCTTGACTAAACGGTCGGGAAGTCTTTAATCCCAGGGCTTCAAATTCATTCTCACTACAAGGTTTATAGTCGGTATGAAGGATATCACTAAGATCCAGATCCACTTGCCCATCAAAGAGGCTCTCGAATTCCTTTGGGTTCAGCGCATCCCAGGGCTTGCTGATAATCTCCGCATCCTGGTTAAATTCTCTGAGGGAAATAATAATCTTGTCTAGGGTTTCACTATCAACGAGCTGGCTTTTGCTTAAGGTTAAGACAGAGGCATTAGTTATTTGATCCTCGAAAAACTCTCCAAAGACTTCACACTGCTGCAGGTAATTAACGCTGTCCACAACCGTCACTAGAGAGTTAATCTCGAGGAGGGAAACGAATTCCGGTTTACGCAGAATATCGATGATCTCACTCAAGATACTGATGCCGGTAGGTTCAATGATAATCTTTTCAGGGTGGAACTCTTCTATAATCCGAGCCAGCATCTGAACAAAATCCTTCTGCATAATACAGCAAATACAACCACTAGAGATTTCAAAGACTTCAAAACCTTCCCTCTCCAACAGTTCGCCATCGATACCGATATCCCCAAATTCATTTTCTATTAGAACAACCTTTTCCTTTTGATGAACTCGGAGGAGTTTCTTGACTAAAGTGGTCTTACCTGAACCTAGGAACCCTGAGATAACATCTACCTTGATCATTCTTACACACCTCGTTTAAAAACCTAAAGCTTTAACAAAGTAGTCCTGAAAGCGGGGATTTGTAGAAAGCTCCAGAACCTCAATTCTACCCTTCAAGCTATTAATTTCAGCCATCACACCCTTATTAATCAGGGCCAATCTTGCTCCTTCCGCTGAGGAATTACCGACAAAGCTTATCTTCCCTTTAAACCCTTTGGGCAGGAGGCCTATCTCCAAAATACTAGCTGGGTTAATATGATACCCGAAGGCACCCGCAATAACCACTTCCTCTATGGCTTCGAGAGGGATACCTGCCTCTTCAAGTAGTAGAGTTATCCCTGCTGCAAGAGCACCCTTGGCTAACTGAATCTGGCGAATATCTGTCTGTGAGATATAAATTTCTTCTGTGAGATAAAATTTCTTATCCCTTACTCTAGCTTTTAATGGGGTGTCAAGGTTGGGATTAAAGCGCCCACTGGCCAGGATTAGTTTTCTTTTGACCATCGCAGCTGTTATATCAATCAGGCCGCTCCCGCAGATTCCCTGGGATTCAACCATCCCAATGGTTGTAAAGTGGAGACCGAAATTGTCATCGATAAAAAAACTATCAATGGCTCCTTCTTCAGCTCGACAACCACAGGAAATGTTCATACCTTCCAAGGCCGGACCAGCGGCAGTTGAAGTAGCAATGAGCCTACCTCTGATATTGGCCACGATTTCACCATTCGTTCCGATGTCTAAAAACACCGCCGGGTAGTCTTTTTTAGCAAAAGCTGTAGCCACCACCCCGGCTAGAATATCCGCCCCAACATACCCTGATACTGAAGGCAAGAGGGTAATTCTTCCTTCTGGGCAAATCGAAATCCTCGCCTCCCTAGCTTTTAGGTCAACTTGTTCAAGAAAGACCGGGCGGTAGGGGGCTCGGGCAATGGACCCGGGATAAATACCCAGCACAAAATGTAGCATAGTCGTATTTCCTGCTAGAACCATCTGATAAACACGCTCCGCTCTATTAGCGTCACCAGTAAGATCTAGTACCAGTTCATTGAGTTTACTTAGAATCGTTTCTCGAAGTAGGGCCGGTCCCTGGGGATTTTCCAGACAGTAACTGATCCTTGACAAGACATCTCCACCAAACTCTGTTTGAGGGTTTAGACAAGACTCTTTCTGAAGGATTTCTCCGGAGGCCAAATCCAGGAGATACGCGGAAATTCCAGTGGTTCCTATGTCAATAGCCACGCCCAGGATTTCGCTAGGCTCAGATCCAAGCTCAACAAGGTGGTTATCCAATAATACACCATAAACTTGTTGGGCTCCTCGCTGTTCCAGTTTACCCATCTTCTGATAAATGTCCATCGAGCTACAGTTATATGGTAGCCTTTCCAGATAAGGCTGAGTTGTCTTTTCAAGAGGTGGTAACAACACTTGTTTTACCGAGCTGTCGACTTCTACCGCTATCGACACGCCTTGGTTAATGGTCTTGAGCTGGTACCCTTTGGGAGGAAGCTCGATCCAAACGTCACCTTTTGCTCGAGCGAGGCAGGCCAGACGGATGTTAGAAGCATTGATGAACCCGCTTTCCAAATCCTCTGGGGGATAAAGGTCACCCCAGGCTTTGACCTGACATTTGCCGCAAAGACCTAAGCCATTACAAGGAGTCTCCAAGGACAAGCCAGCTGACCTAATACATTCAGAAAGCCTTTCCCCCTCGGTAACGTCTATGGAAAGATTCTCCTTGATGAAATGCACCTTAAGCCTATTAATTGTAAGAACCTTCTTTCACGTAATTTGTCATGGCCGTGAGATTGCCTATAGAAGTAGCCATACTGAGACCGCAAGCAGGGGCAACGATATCTACTTCAGAATGGAGGGCATTGCGGGTGATGGACACAATCTTTTCTCTTTCGCCCGTGTGCAGAAGTTGGGTACTAACATTGCCCATGAGTCCCGTCTTCAGCCCCACTCGGGCGTTCTTCATGTTGACGATTGAATCAAAGCTCAGAGCATTAGCCTTTACCTCGTTGAGGGACTCAAGGATATTGCTGGCATTACCGCAGATATGAAGGATGACAGGTATGCCTTCCTTATGAAGCGCACTGATGATTTTATGATAGTAGGGAACTGCAAACTTTTGAAAATTGCGTGGTCCCAGAATTTCTCCAGTTGCCGTAGGATCGGAGATAGAGATAACGTCCGCTCCGGCTTTGACCATCTCTAAAGCATATCGTACCAGATAGTCATTAATAAAGGCTAGAAACCGGGCCGCGCGTTCAGGTTCCCGCCTCAGCATCTTGAAGATTTCTAACGGGTCAACTACTGAGGAAGCAGTGCTGATATGGCCTGAAACATTGCCAATGACTGGAACCCGACTATTCCTGAGTTCACGAATCGCCTCTAAAACTACCCCCATTCTGCCCGTGGTAACATCAGCCGCTGAGTAGTTTTCCATGATGACTTCAAGGGGCTCGTCATTATACTGAGTAATTCTAGGTTCAATCTGGTTATCTCCAATATTAACACTTGCACCAAGAGCTTCAACTTCGCTCGTTAAGCAAAACGGAACGCCGTAATTTTCAAAGCCAATCAGCTCATTAATTTTTCGAGCCGCACTGACCATTGCTTTAGTACCTGAGTGATGCCCGCCTCCCACTTGATCGGATACCTCCGTCACGCAGGCACTCATCATACCGCCTGGGCAAATAACGGGAGGCCGGTCAACCCGGTCTCCCTTCAATACGCTTAAGAGGCGTTTTTTTTCATTCAAGGTTATTCACCCACTTTATACTCGTTCAGCCCATGGCTCCGAGCCACATCGAGCATAGCTTGAATATGCTCGAAAGGTACTTTATTAGCGGTTTCACACCCTGTCGAAAGAACAAAAGCTGGAGTATACCCTTTCATTATGTCAAGAGCCTCTATACAGACTCTATGAATTTCTTCCACGGGTCCGAAGAGGAGTTCGTTAGCTGGATCAATGTTGCCCAGAATGAGCGCTCGGCCTGCAACCTTTTCCCGAGCGATCGCGAGATCACATTTGTCAAGACTGATCACATCAGCTCCAGTATCAGTCATCTTGTCCACAATCTTGTTGGTCTTACCGCAGATATGCAGGGGAACAAGTGCTTTGAGCTCATGGGCTAAGTCCACTAGTTCTTTGATATAGGGAAAGGCAATCTTGTCAAACATCTTGGGGCTAAAAAGACTGCCTGAAGCAATCGGTTCCAGAATAATAGGCATAGCACCAAACTTTACGATTTCCCGAATGAAGTTTTTACAACTGTCGGTAGCCATTCTCAAGAGGGTATGGCAAAGTTCCGGATCGAGGTAGGTATCTCGGGCAAAAGCTTCTACCCCCCTCAAGGTAGCAGCTGTGGAAACCGGGCCAGAAAAACAAACTGAGATGAAGACCTGATCACCTACTTCTTTATTGAGAATCTCCAGTGCTTCGTAGTAAACAGGAAATTGGCCGTCATTCTTTTCAGCAACTTTGATTTTGCTTAAGTCTTCTCTGGAGTTAATCACAGGAACATCACAATTGGCTGGTTCACCCTCAGAATAGTCCAGTTCGGCCCCCATAGCTTCCGCCACGTAGGAACAGTTTGTGAAGAGATAAATCAAATCGTAACCAAATTTTTTGAAACTAGCAATGTGCGCTTCGGCCATAACCTTGCCGTCCAATTGGAACTCTTTCACGGTTCTGCCAATCAGCTGAGCGGTATTGGTGGTTACAATAGGCATACAGATAATCCGGTCCAGAGGTTTTCCGGTAAGAAGGGCCATAACCCTTTCTTTAGGGGATAAAATGTCTTCCCTTATTAACATCCTAGGCCCTCCCCATGAGTTCTTTGACTTTTCTCACAGCTGAGCTGGCGTCATTAGCGTAAAGATCGGCTCCGATTTTATCACAGAATGTTTGGGAGATAGGACCGCCGCCAATGATAATTTTGTATTTATCCCGGATATTTCGGTCTTTTAAACGATCAATAACGGTTTTCATTCCATCCATCGTCGTAGTCATCAACGTAGACATGCCAATCCAATCACTTTCTACCTCTTCCGCCTTTTCAATAAATCGGTCGAGGGTTACATCTCTGCCAAGATCGTATACTTCGAAACCAGAGGCGCCCGACAGAATCCGAACAAGGTTTTTACCTATATCATGAGTGTCCCCTTCTATTACCCCAATTACCATTTTGATGGGCTTATCCAGTGAGCTTTTGTCCAGAAAAGGGTTAACTATATCGAGACCAGCATTGAAAGCATCCGAACACATCAAGACCTCAGGAAGGAAATATTCCTCTTCCTCATAAAGCCTGCCGACCTCTTTCATGCCGGGGACTAAGCCTTCTGTAATAGTTTCATAAGCTGAGATATTTTGTTTGAGCGCTTCCTCGGCGAGCCCTGCGACCTTTTCTACTTCAAACTCTACCAGGGCATGTGAAATTTCCCGTAACAATGTTTCTTTATCCATGATGTTCCCTCCAACAAATAGATTATTATTCGGTTATATATTAACATAAGTTAAGTCGAATAGTATACTAGATATTTTTGAATACTGCTCGATTTGGTTGGTGCGTACGGATCAAAAGGTGAAAACATCGAGCAAATACTATTGTTTGTTATAGTAGAAAATGTCTGACTAAGGATTTTAAAACTGAACATGAGAAAACGTATCCCAAGTTAGAAGCAGCTACGAAAGGTCAAGTACCGAGGTGTCTGCTTCTTGTTGTGAAATAGGGATCTCTCTTACTGAATGAATTCCTGACACAGGCGTATTTAAGGAAAAAAAAGAAGCCGTGAGATTAATCTCCTGGCTTCAATCTTTTAAATTACCACCTCTGAATTTTCAAGCATTGATCGGAAGCGAATTTTAATTTGCAGGCAAAACAACTGATGCAGCCTTTGTAATTAACACTACAGCGTGAATGCCACACCGTCTGTTCTGACCCTCTATTTTCTGTGTAATATGGGCCGCCTTGGCTTATTCGTCCAACCAGAACGCGATTCGTTGCCTCCTCACGCATTGGATAAGCTAGTCACCCGAATCCGGTCAACTGGTGACAGGGGACTTTCACCCCCTAATCCATGTCCCATTTTATCAGAACAAGTTAGATCATTGAATTATTTTCAGATCATAGGGATCGTAAGCAAATTCGCGATATAGTGTATCAAACCGCACTACAATGAATACTCCATTTTCATCAGTATCAACTCGAACAACAGTTCCTTTGCAGTGTCTATATGTCTCGACACGGTCTCCGACTTGGAACTGGTGTTGGTGGCAAAGGGATGGGCTGGTTCCGATTGCAGGATTTTGAGCTAACATAAATTATTGACCTCCTTTTCAAATCGCACTATAGTCATAGATAAAGTCTAATCAATAACTACATATTCACGCTCCACCTTAGACCCCCAATACAAAGAATCCTTCAAAACCGCTGAATGATTAGATTGCAGGCCTTTCTGTGTACAGGAGGAGGGTGGAAAGAAAAAAACTTGGTTTATCTTAACCGCTAAACTAGCGAATTGTTCTCCTGCTTTAGCTACCATAAACTTCAACTAGTAGTTTGAGTATTGATCAACTGCTATCCACCCCCTTATCAAAGAGGGGATCAGACTAAGTAATACTAAGAGGATAATCAATTTCATTCATTATCACCGCTTTCTCATTTTCTATTGTTCTTCGTTGTATTTATCATAAACCGTTTCTATTACGTTTCCATAAACTTTGTGTAAAGAATATGTTAAACCTTATAATGGAAAATAGGTCAATGGTCGAGACGGATTTAAATAGGCCGAAAGACTTCAGACAAGCGACCTAACTGTTACGATTATAATTCCATGCTAGTGCTAGATGTATTTATATTATAAGTAGGGCTTTCTTCTCCCTTATTAAGCTTGATAACCTATTTGCAAATGTTGCAATAAACTTCACAGTCTTCTTGTGCATATGACATAAAATTCACTTCCTTTCATTATATGAAATATAATATTAATTTTAATCCGATTTAATAATTATTGTTAATACTACTTTATAGATATTATAATACATTCCAGCTATTTTTTCAATATTTTTATGCTAAAAAATAAGAAATCCCCTCATACAGAGGAGGAGGAGGATATAGAAAATAAAAAAGTAGTCTTTATGTTAACCACTGAAACAGTGAGTAATCCTCTGTTGTTCTTATCTTAGAATAAAGTTATTACCGTTCCATGACCTTCGTGTTAAGAATTTGTTAAATATAATAATAATGCCTGGCAATATCTCAATATAGAACAAAATAGCCAGACCGTCCAAACGATCTGACTATTTTGTTCTTTGGCCCCTCGCCCATATCTCTTCTTCCCAGTTCGACCTTACTTTACCTGCCGCCATCCTTCGCATTATCTCTTAATGGCCGTGACATCCATTGTCACAACATAAGCATCAGGATCGAATTCACGGATTAGCTTCGTTAATTCTGTAAATTGTTTTTTCTTGACTACGATTTTTAACTGTGCCTTTTCCGCGCCGTTCAAG
>OMOF01000647.1 GCA_900290375.1 Candidatus Desulfosporosinus infrequens | reverse complement strand
TTATGATGCATTGTATGATGCAAAAGAGTTAGGCAGAAATCGTGTTATACAGAAGTGAACGCTCTAAAGTAGTTAATACGCTCAAACCGATTGACTTTTTTCATAATCAGACCATCCAATTTGGTCTGATTATTATTATTTCTATACAAAAAAATAATATTTCTGCAAAACACCGATTTCCATTATTCAGGGATCTAATATAGATATGATTCTATGGTCTTGTATACGGAGCAATCGATCTTTTCTGCAACAATTTGTGGTAAGATAATAACTAAGATTTTGTGGAAATTTCCCGATGCCAACCTTAATTGAGAAGCTCTTTTTACATAACTAAATCACCGAGAGAGGTTGTTAAATCATGAGATTAGTAAAAATTGAGGAAGCAGTTCGTGGAAACATAGTTGCAAAAACCTTGAACAGTACTGGCGGAACGACTCTTATACGTGCAGGAGCGATACTTACCGATAAAATGATCGAGCTTATTAAAGTTCGTGGTTTTAGCTATCTATATATAGAAGACGAATCAAACATTGAAGTTGTTGAGGACGTTGTGAGACAAGAGCTAAGGCTTGAAGCTATTGGGGATATTCAAAAACTAACAGTAGCTATCATAGCAGCAAAAATTTCTCTTTCGAGAGACTTGTACTCACATTTGTTGAATATTATTAATTTATTAGTTAAGGACTTGTCGGCTAACACTATCACGATTATCAATTTAATTGATTTAAAAAATCATGATGATTATACATTTGTACATTCTGTAAATGTAACTATATTATGCTTAATGGTTGGTATTTCGTTGGGATATCCAACTAGTACTCTGAAAGAGTTAGGGATGGGTGCCATATTGCATGATGTAGGGAAAAAAGAAATTTCCTCAGATATTTTAAATAAAACCAGCCAGCTTACTAAGGAAGAATATGACATAATAAAACAGCATCCCCAAATTGGATATGAAAAAGTGAAGAATGTTCTTGAACTTGGAGCTGTTGGCAGATCAGTCATATTACAACATCATGAAAAATTAGATGGAACTGGTTATCCTGCCGGCAAGAAAGTAGATTCGATCCATGAATTCGCACGGATAGCTACCATTGCAGATGTGTATGATGCACTTACTAGTGACAGACCTTATAGAAAGAGGTATACTCCGAGCCATGCCTTAGAGTATTTGTACGGTGCATGTGGATCACACTTTGACTTACGACTTGTAAAAATATTTGCAGATCATATCGCGCCGTACCCGGTGGGTTGCCGAATTAAGCTTTCTAGCGGAGAAAGTGCTATCGTATCAGATATATCTGCGAATCGTTATCGCCCGATTGTAAGGGTCGGTAAAAATCAAATTGATTTATGTAAACAGCTAAACACAACGATAATTGATGTTTTAATGTGAGAAAAATAAAAAACTAAAAACCGTTGGTTTATTTCAAACCATTAGATAAAATGAGAGTGGAAATATAGAAATAAAAGCAAAATTCCTCCTAATTAAAGTAGGAGGAATGCTGTAAGGTTGGTTGAGGAAACCTTAGGTACATGAGCTGCCTATGTGCAAACTCCGATAGGCT
>OMOF01000392.1 GCA_900290375.1 Candidatus Desulfosporosinus infrequens | reverse complement strand
CTATAGCGGAAGAATTATGTATTTAACATTTAACCAATGCAACTACATTAGCACGTAACCGATCGGATAGTGTTAATTTGCACATTAAACGAGCTACCATTTTGCAGATTAAATCAGCTTAATATTTATTCTAATTTGCAAAAGGTGCAAAAAAAATTAGCCGCTTAAACTAATATTTTGCAAACTACTCAAGCTGAATATTTGGATCAATACATAGATTTTAAAGGACGGGTAGTCAAAGAAGGAAGTAGTGCCCTTCTCAATAGGCTTAGCGAACTGTTATGTTCGCATATCATTCGTAAGTTTTACCATGGGCCCCCGCTTCGCTAACATGCCTGAGGGCATAGGATGGATACCGATATATGGCTAGTTCTTGCAAAATAGTTAAGCATGTTAGATAAAAGAAAATCCTGCAAACTAGTTGCAGGAAAAAAATATCACAATCCAGCTTCAGAAGCTACGGAAAAGACTGCTTCTTCATCGATCATTGCCAGTTGTTTCGCGCAGCCAAACAATAGACAATTCGATGCTAAATTGTTAATCAATCGTGGAAAACCTCTTGAGCGAGAGGCGATAGCTTCAATGGCTTGTGGTGAGAAAATTTCATGATTAGCCCCTGCTAATTTTAGCTGATAATTAATATATTGCTTAACTTCTTCTTTGCTAAGTGGATTCATAGTATACCGCATGATAACCCGCTGCGCTAAAGGCTGGTTATGTGCTAATCGTAAGCGTTCGAGAAAATGAGGTAGACCAACCATAACTAACACAAAAGGATTTTGCGAGTCCATTTCAAACGTAAACAATAAACTAATATCATTTAAAAATTGATTAGAAGCCATTTGCATTTCATCAAGGATTAAGACAGGGGTAATTTTTTGATTGTAAAATAAGTTAATGATAAGTTGTTGAATTTGCCCGAACATGGCGATTTTACGAGATTTAGGTTCTGCGCCTAAGCCTAATGTTAGCCCTCGATAAAAATCAGATACAGTAACTGTGGACAAGGGGAAATAGACTGCCTTATATAGTGAAGGATTGAGTCCGCCAGCAAAACGCCTAAGTAACGACGTTTTACCAGCGCCAGCTTCCCCCGTTATGACACTAATACCTCTTGTGCTCTTTAAATATTCAAGGCGTGCCATTCCTTCAGCAAGACCTTGGGAAGAAAAGAAATCCTTGCCTTCAATTTCTTTGCGGAAAGGTAATGCTGATAGTGAGTAAAATGCTTGATACATTAGCTCCCCTCCTGTTTGCAGGCAAGCAAGCGTTCAAAAGAGATGGGTTCTTGCTGGCCTTCATTGCGTTGACGTTTTGTGTGAGCATTATCAATGAAAGATACGACTTTAGCCGTAAAGATAGATTTATCATTTTCGTAAATATGAAGAATCGTAGGTGCTGATGGATCATAACGTATTTCAATTTTTTGCCCAATCAGGCGAGGAGGAACTTCAAATATTTGATTGAGTAATGTAATGGTAGCATCGTGCTTTACTTTACGGTAGTCGCGTTTTAAAAACAGCGTGTCTAAAAAAGTTGGATCGCTAACCATGCGAACAGAGGATGCCTGAGACATAAAGAGATCAAGTGGGCATATACCGATGCCAGAATGAACTTTTCTATGGTAATCTAGCTCTAGCCACTGCCAAAAACGTTCATTTAACTCATCAAGTGTTTTAGGTGGTTTTTCAGCTAGCAAAGGATAAAAACGCCGACGTACTGTACCAAAGAACCTTTCAATTTTCCCTTTAGCTTGGGGGTCATAGGGTTGAGTATGTGTTAATGTGATGCCTAAAGAAGCGCAAGCTACATGTAACTGATCGGCATGATAGACCTTACCATTATCCACATAGATCATTTTTGGAATACCACGCCTTGCTAGCGCCTGCTGTAATACGGTTTTCATACAATCAAATTTCTCATTAAAGAAAAATTGACCGAAGGGCACTAAACGGGAACAATCATCTAAAAAGACAAATAAATTGGTGCGATATTTTTTACCACCGATAATCAGATAATATCCCACGGACATATCACCTTGCCACAAAATATTAATTTTATCATAGGAAAAACGTTTACGTTCCTTGAGTAATAAAGCATCTCGTTCTAATAAGTTATTGACCTTCAATAAACGATAGATGGTATGGTAGGAAACGTTGTCAGGTGTTAATACTCCATCAATGATCAATTGTTCATAAAATAGCACAACCGATAGCAAACGATATTTTTGCCTTAATTCTAAAATATGTTCTTTTTCTTCTGGTGTTAGGGCACGGCAACTTCCTTTATCCGAACGTCCTTTTGGCTTTAAGGCTGCAAAGCCACCTCTGCGGTAATCGCGCAGCCAGGATTCGATGGTTTTTGGAGCAAACTCTTTGCGTCCATAATAAGGAACATCATGAGCTTTTCCACAAATTTCAGAGAGATAATCTTTCTTGGAAGTTACTTGGTTATTAAGTAATGGAGAAATTAGCCCATAGCGAAATAAAGCTACTTGTTCAGAAAGTTCATTTGTCAAAGTTCATCGCCCTCCATTCATTAGGGCCAGCCGGCTAACCTGTACAAAATTAATCATAACCCAATGCTGAAAATGTTACTAGTGAAAAGGTGTGTGGGATGGTATTCCACTTACGTTAGAGCGGATTTTGTGGTAGAATTAACTTGCCATGAAATTTAGTTTGTACTGTTGGTGAAACTTTTGTGAAAAAGTTTCTGCTGTGGGGACAGTTAACATACAAACAATTTTCTTGGCTTTTTCTTTTTCTTCATGAGGACTGATCTCCTGCCAGTTTTGATCGCGGAAGAACATTTCAATACGTATTAGATTACGCTTTAAACGTTTTCGGTAAAAACGAAATAATGCCGTAAGCTGTGTTTGGCAAACTAGGAAGATGGTCTGCAGAGCAACAATGATATATCGCAATGAATATTGAAAATATGGTAAAACAAACGCTGGTAATATAGATATTGTCATTCTACATACTTTGCAGCAAAATCTGGCTACGGGTAGCCGTCCTTCGTAATCCACATTTATAATATTGCGCCAATAGATTCCATGCTTGTGAAATGAATGTGGTACTTGGCAATTAGGACATGAGTCAGGACGTTGAATATCTAGAAATTGGAATTGGTCAATATATTCTAATGGTGTTAATGAAAATGGAATAATTAATTGCATGAGAAAATCCGCTCCCCTTGCTATAATAATTTGCAATAATTATAGCAGATTAGAACGGATCTGAATTTAAATATATTACTGTTGATTGTGCTAAATTTTGAGCGGATTTGGTTAGGAGTATATGCTAAGTAACAAGTAACTTATAAAAATAAACAAGGCCAATCAGTAACTTATAAAAATGGTTATCCAGATTTTATGACATATTCCCATCCTACTGTAAAACCAGTGAAGATTAA
>OMOF01000384.1 GCA_900290375.1 Candidatus Desulfosporosinus infrequens | reverse complement strand
CACCCGTCAGAATACTCATTCCTGGCCAGGCCGGCAAGGACGTCGGTTACGTCAGGGGTGGGATGTTTACTAAAATAACGAACCACTTGAATCAGGACTCGGGCGACAGTCTGGCATCAGGTGGGGACGGCTATATGGACGTTGGGGCCGATATGGTGATTTGGACAAGACACTTTACCGAGTTCGTCGCTTACACTCAAACACTCACCACCGGCAGTACGGCACCCTCGTTGATTACCTACCAAAATGCGGATGGAAATTATGTCAGTGTTAATTATATACAGGCGTTGGCGAATGCCCCGATGAAAACGGCTCTTGCTAAAGCCTTATCAGCGGCCGAAGTAGCTAATTCACCAATTTTTGTTACCGAGGATAACAAAAGTGTTATCAATTATACGGCTGCCCTTGATAAAAATGAAACCTATGCTCAAGCATTAACAGATTCGGCGGTGAATCATGCTACGGCCCCGACAGCTACTTATCAGATGAATGTGGATGGTAGTGTGACCCCAGTGGGTTCTGTGGTGACGTCCACTAATCCTTCTAGTATTACCTTTCAAGATGCGAATGGAGATTATATCAGTGTCAATTATTCACAGGCATTGGCGAATGCCCCAATGAAAACGGCTCTTGCTAAAGCCTTATCAGCGGCCGAATTAGCTAATTCACCCATTTTTGTTACGGAGGACAACGGAAGTGTCATCGACTATACGGCTGCCCTTGATAAGAACGAAACCTATGCCCAAGCATTAACTGATTCGACTGTGAATCATGCTACAGCTCCGACAGCGACTTATCAGATGAATGCGGATGGTAGTGTGACAATAACTTAGTTGAAAAATGCCGCTGCAAGGGGAACCTCTTCCTCTTGCAGCGGCATATGTAGTCTTTGTAATTCGCTGGAGGCAAATAGGTGGAGAGATCCACACCTACTAAGGGGGAAAGGAAAATGTCGTTTCACATAAAAAGGAGTATCTTAGTTTTATTGCTGGGCGCATTTATGTCGCTGATGTCAGTGCTAAGTATTATTCCGATCGCAAATGCTGATACCGTAGCGCCTGTCAGTATCTACACCGATCAGATTGGACAGGAAATATTCTTGAATTTCGAAACAGCGATGGCTGATCCCAGTGGGAACCAAATCCAATTCACAGTTAATAATGGCGGGGTCTCAGACTCGGTCACAAGTGTGGCCCTGGGTAATAGCAGTAATCAAATTGTGTTGTTTCTGACCAACCCCATTCCCAATACCTCCACTGTTACCCTGAGCTATTCTCCCGGTTCCGTACACGTAGCAGAGGGAGGCGTGCTGCTGCAGGCCTTCACCGCTCAGGCAGTAACCAATAGCGTGCTAACTAACCCATCGACTATGGTGGGTTTCGATGACAGTGCCCTAGAGACATCCTACGATGCGACAAATGCTGTCCTAAACTACCGCTATCTCAACCCGGTGGACTATAACAAGGTCCAGCTAGCCTGGTACTTCCCCAACGGGTTCTTCCGCCCCATGGTGAGTGACCTGAACAGCTTCGTGAAGATCTATGAGAAGGACACTGGCGCACTGGTGATACTTCCCAATCTTATGACCCAACCCAACACTCCAGAAACGTACAATGGTCCGCTGACAGCCTACGATGGAAAACAGATCAATGAGCAGGTGGTCACCGACTGGTACTTCTGGCAGATCGGTGGCGACGCGCCCCTCGGTCTCAACCTTGTGAGTTGCACCCTTAAGCCATCAACTACCTACGTTGTTGAAATCGACAAGGGTTTTATTTTCAACAATGGAAATGCGACCACCACTACCTATAATTTTGAATTTGCAACGACTGCGCCGACCTCGACCAATGGAGAAACGTTGACGGCGAGTCATCCGACGATCACAGGATTCACAGTAGTTTTAAGTCAGGCCTTGGCTAACTTAACAGCCAGTAACTTCAAACTTTTGGACGAATCTGGTAACCCTGTAACAATTACTGGTGTGACAACACCCGACAGCGGAGCAACTTATATGATTAGTGCAGCGTTAAGTGCCGGGAAAACCTACACTGTAACGGCTTATGATACCGGATACACCTTTGGTGCGGCGCAAAGCGTAATAGTTCCAGCGGTACCCGGCGGTGGAAGTACGGCACCATCTATGATTACATATCAAGATGCGAGTGGCAACTATGTCAGTGTTAATTATTTGCAGGCATTATCGAATTCCTCAATGAAAAAGTCTCTGACCATTGCCTTAGCAGCGGTTGAATTAGCCAATTTACCTATTTTTATTACTGCGGACAACGGAACAGTTATTGACTATATGGCTGCCATTGATAAAAGTGAAACCTATGCTCAAGCATTAACTGACTCGGCTGTGAATCATGGTACGCCTCCTACAGCGACTTATCAGATGAATGCAGATGGTAGTGTGACCCCGGCTTAAAAGGAAATGAGATTCATCTATTTAAATTAGCTGGAGCCAAAGAGAGGAGATAAACAATGAAGTTAAGGGCACAAATCCTTTCCGTTCTAATAGTTGTATTACTCTGTTTTAATGTAGGAATAGGTCTTGCAGCTACTAATGTTACTCTAGCCTTAAGCACAAGCAGCTCGGTTGTGGGAGGAAGTGTCACCGCATCAGGTACAGCTGACACCAATACATGGGTGTCCATAAAGATGCTCGATAATACCCAAAGCGTTGTCTTTTATGACGCTGTAAAATCAGATGCCAGTGGTAATTACAGCGACACCTTTACAGTTCCTAGCGTTCCTGTAGGAACATTGACAGTTGTGGCCGGGTATGGAAGTAATGTGGTCAACGCCAGCCTCACCATTAGTTCGAATTCACAGTCGTCAGCAGACAACCAGGCACTCACTTGGTCAACCAGTAGCGCCCTTACGGTCAGCAATGTGACTCAAACTGGGCTGACCCTGACCTGGACTGCTGCCACAGATAATACGGCAGTAACCGGGTATAAGATATACCAAGGCACAACTCTGCTTGGCAGTATTGATAACAACACCCTTACCTACCATGTCACTGGACTGACCGCCGGTACAAATTATAACTTTTCAGTACAGGCCGGAGACGCGGAAGGTAATTGGAGTACGGATGGCCCTAATATTTTATCGATGACAGCAGTGCCTATTACCACCTCGATTGTTACAGTCGCGCCTGACGGCTCAAACAAAAGCTTGAGTGTAACATCCGCTACGATAGCATTGGCAACTCCGGTTATGGTAACTGTGCCAAGCAATGTAACCGATGCAACCATTGATGTGTCATCGTTGTTGAACACTCCGGTTTCTGGCACGGTCACCACTAGTGCTTTACCAGCCATGACAATCACGACAAATACATCACTCAGTGCGAATCCGGTTCAGCTGACCATCCCAGCAGGAACAACTGTCAGCGCTGACTCCAGTTGGGGTGGTAGCATCCATGTACCGACAGTCATAGCAAACAACGACGTCGCTGTAACGGCCGACCCCGGCCAAACAGCCACAGTAAATGCTGCTGTCGAGGTCGGTTTTGGCGATCTGCCCCTTACCTTAAGCGAGCCTGTTAGGATACTCCTACCCGGCGAGGCTGGCAAAGATGTCGGCTACGTCAGGGGAACAAACTTTACCAAAATAACCAACGTCCTTACCCAGGACTCCGGTGACTCGCTGTTAGCAGGTGGGGACGGCTATATCGACGTGGGTTCCGACCTGGTGATCTGGACTAGACATTTTACCGAGTTCGTCGCTTACACGCAAACCCCTGTATCAAGTGGCAGTAGCAGCGGGGTTGGTTCCGATAACCAGCCGCCCCAATGGCCTACCAATGCCTCGGTAAGTGTGTCTAAAAATGTAGGTGTAGTTACCCTGACCTGGACTGCGGCAACTGACAATGTTGGAGTAAATGCCTACAGAATTTATGAGGACAGCATTTCCAGTACTCCAATAGCCACAGTTGCTGGAAACATTCATACTTACCTCTATAACGAGGGCACTGGTACCGGCTCTGGTACGACGGATACTTTCTTCGTGGAGGCAGGGGACGCGGCAGGCAACTGGAGCGTACCCATCAATGGAACGCTTTTGACCGGGCAAAGTCCCTTGGATTTCTATGCCAACCAAAGCTATCTAGTCACAGAAAACGTCAGCAGTCTCACTGCCACCAACATCGGTCCCATTGCGGGTAACACCAGCGTGCCGGTCAATCCCACGATTATGCTTTACTTTGACCGAGGTGTGACCAATCCCACTGTCTGGAGTAACAACCAGAGTTGTATTACTTTGAAGGACAGCACTGGAGCAAATGTTCCCATAACTACCTCCTGGTTGACTAACCTGCCAAGTACTGTTTATGTTCATGATATCTTTCTCACACCGGTAAGCAGCCTGATACCTGGTAAAACTTACACGATCACGATCAGTAAGAATTTGACTGCAAATAACGGCAAAACCCTTGGTCAATGTGACGGAAACATAGAT
>OMOF01000959.1 GCA_900290375.1 Candidatus Desulfosporosinus infrequens | reverse complement strand
CGGTTGAGTCCATTTTTAATGTGACCCAAAATAGTGCTTTGAACCATTCTATGATGGTTACATCAGGGGTAAGAACTGATGAATGTGCTGGCATTATGAAAGATTTTTTTCGTAATCGTCGAAAGCAAAAAAAGAGTGATATAACAATTATTGATAAATAGATGAGCCCTTATTGACGATCGGACTACGGAGAGGTGGCTGAGCTGGTCGAAGGCGCTCGACTCGAAATCGAGTAGGCTGTAACAGGTCTCGTGGGTTCGAATCCCACCCTCTCCGCCATATAAATATTGTTGTTAGGTAAACCCGGAGAGATGTCCGAGCGGTTGAAGGAGCACGCCTGGAAAGCGTGTGTACGGGCAACTGTACCGAGGGTTCGAATCCCTCTCTCTCCGCCATTANNTGAAGAACGCTGATTAAAATTTTGATTGGCATAAAATTTCATATTTTAGCCCTTTATTTATTTTAGAGTGGGACCACGGCAAAAGTTGGGTCTTGCGCAATGGAAACTCATGAACCCCGTCAGATCCGGAAGGAAGCAGCGGTAAGTGACAATTTTTATGTGCCGCGAGGGTGCCTGACTTGTGTCGTGGTCCGACGCTAAAAGAATAAATGTTATAACCAAAAAGCAACCAGAATTTCTGGTTGCTTTTTGGTTATGATAGAGGATAGTACATGATAGTTTTTGTAGAACAACCAAATTTTAGGAACGTAGACTGCAGGAAAAAGTAAAGTAATGTGGAATAAGAGATAAGGTTGTAAGGAGGTGGGTTGTATGGCTTATGTGGCACTATATCGTCAGTGGCGACCGCAGGATTTTGAGAATTTAGTAGGGCAAAATCATATTAGCAATACGTTGAAAAATGCGATTAAGGCAGGGAAGATTGCTCATGCTTATTTGTTTTCAGGACCGCGGGGGACAGGTAAAACGAGTACTGCTAAAATTTTAGCCAAATCATTAAACTGTATGAATGGGCCCACAACGGAGCCGTGTAATGTATGCGTGAATTGTGAGCGGATTAATAGTGGTATTTCTATGGATGTACTTGAAATTGATGCGGCTTCGAATCGGGGAATTGACGAAATTCGTGAGCTTAGAGAGACGGTTAAGTTTGCGCCAGTAGATGGGCGATATAAAGTATATATCATTGATGAAGTACATATGTTAACTACGGAAGCCTTTAACGCTCTGCTCAAGACGTTGGAAGAACCTCCTGCTCATGTGGTCTTTATCTTGGCGACAACGGAAGCTCATAAGATACCAGCAACGATTCATTCACGGTGTCAACGTTATGATTTTCGACGTATTGGAGCCAGAGAAATTGAGCAACGTTTGTGGCTTGTTGGTTGCTGATGATGCAGTGAAATTAATCGCATCACATGCTGATGGTGGAATGCGGGATGCTCTCAGTATTCTCGATCAATGTACAACGATGGAAGAGGGTATGGTA
>OMOF01000053.1:6678-7975 GCA_900290375.1 Candidatus Desulfosporosinus infrequens | reverse complement strand
CATAACCGCGTCTGGCTTGCCAGCCCACCAGACAAGCGATCTCTCGGACAAGTTCAATATCTTGTTTACCTCGCCTTAGCTTGTGAAGCAAGCTGAGACCTTGGCCTGTATCATGGATGTCTCCCAAACACTCCTGAAACTGTTGTAGATTGACAGCCAGATTCAGCGTCTCCCTGTCACCGTGATGCTGCGCATACCACTCCAGAATATAACGGGCCTTCTTTCCTCGAATCCGCAACCTGTGCATCGCCGTCAAATCTGTACGATCCACTTGCTTTGCTTTTTGGCGCACATCCTGGAGCCACTGTTCTAAGTGATTACTGGCATAGTCTTGCCATGCTTCCATCCCATCTGCCGTTCCTGAAGCGCTGGACCAAGCCCAGAATGACAGCAGATCCGCCGTCAGTTTGCCTTTACCCATGACTTTATCTAAGGTACTGGACAACTTATCTCTTTGAGTCGTTAAATAAACAGTCAATGGACTATTGCTATTGTCTACCACCCCACAGTGTTCCGCCGCATCATCCCACTCTTCCTGGAGCACGTCCAACTCTCGTATTCCGGCCATGCGGCGGTTCCAACCCTGGAGAACATCCTTCCAGTATTGGCCTTCTTCGGCAGGATAAAGCGGCGCGGCGAAGGAAAGGCGGGACCTCAGTTTGCGTATGGCCACGCGCAGATCGTGAATCCCTTCCACATCATCTTGTTTCGTAAAATAGGCTGTTTGGGCAGCTAATACCACTCCTACCGCGTCGGCTAGAAAGGTTCCTGCCGTTGACGGCCATGGAGCCGTCGATTTTACTTTGCTATTAACTGGCAGCTCGGCCAACCGCAGGCCACGATAATATTTGCTTTTTCCTTCGGGCAACAGAGGAAACCGGCGCGACAATTCCGCTCCAAAGGTCAACAAATCCTGGGCCGTTCCTTCTTTCAGTTCAATTTCCACTTCGTAGATATCTTCCTGCTTGTCCTCGGTGCTGATAACCCCTTTATCCATCACCAACTCCAAGAGCCCTGGGCTATTTTGAGGATGTACGAGCACACTCCAGCGATCGAAGACTGTCTTAAACAACGGTTCTAGACCTGATCCCTTTAACATTTTCACCACCTTATCGGCACCTACCATTTGGCGAAATATCTCTGGGTCAAGCTCCGGTCCTGCTAGGGGTACATTCCACTCCCGCCGCTGGTACAGACCGCCCCCTGATTGGCCCGCTCCCTTAAGAGTAGCCATCCAGCTAGTGCCCTCCCGACGAACGCGGAACGCATAGCCGGACTTCCACAAGGTCCGAGACGG
>OMOF01000053.1:0-6668 GCA_900290375.1 Candidatus Desulfosporosinus infrequens | reverse complement strand
AATCCCCTCAACCAGACAGACTTAGGCAAGGTTTCCCACATAGCCTGATCTATGATCTGCAGTTTCAGCTCTATCTCAATCTTCCTGCTCATAAAGCAAACTCCCCCTCTACGCCGTCAGCAATTTGCTTCGGCTATATCGGCCAATACTCCACTGTCGACGAACCAACGCAACTCTCCTTCTGGTGGGGCTAGAGAGGTCACCTTCACCGCCGCTGCCGAGGCGACCCTGAAGGGCACCACCGCTTTGGTCATACGTGTTACCCACATCCCCACATAGGGCTCATGTCCAATGATAATAATGGTCGCATTGTTCTCCTGGTTCAGCAAGTCAGGCAACAATTCATCTAAGTTTTCCGAAGCAATCGCCGAATAAATCATCACTTTCTTTACTTTCAAAATCACGGCCAGCAATTCTGCCGTTTCTTTAGCCCGGAGCAGAGGACTAGACCAAATTTGAACATTCCGTCCTGCGACAAAGCCGCAGGCCAAGGCCCGTGCCACCTCTCGCACCCGGTTGCTGCCCTTCACTGTCAATCGCCGTTCCCCGTCCGGCAAACCCAATTCTCGGTCTTGTGCTTTCCCATGACGCATGAAGATAACTTCCATTTTTCATCCCTCCATAGTTATTCTGAATGCAATTGAAATGCATGCGGGAACGGTTCTAACTTGCATGAATGCTTTCATGGTCATTTTTCTCTACTTCGTCCATGGAGATGTTCTTGTTAATCGTTTTCACCAGTGCAGTCGTTATCTAATAAATAGCTATGTCGCTTGTATTCTTACCAGATCATGAACTTGAAACTATTCAGGCAGTCTTCCCAGTTGTCATTCTTTAAAGCTAAGGTAAATAACCGGATACTGACCCTGCTTAGCCATGCAAGTCATATTTCCTACATCACCACGAAGACAGTACCGTAACGTTCTTAGATTTATATTAATTATATTAATATGATTTCCTTAAATTCACAAGCAATCTTGGTTAAGAAAGCAATTCGTTTCTTGATTCTAATATTAAACTCGCAAGTGATCCGGCTCTAGTAATCTGTAATCTGTAATCTGTAATGTGATTGGGGATCGATAATATGTTCTGCGAGAGCGTCCGATACGCAAAAAACAATGGGGTCCAACCCGGATCGGTGGATGGCGCTACCATAACATCTCCAGGCTGCAACTTGCTTTTCCTTCATCCGGTGTCATACTGGATATCCTGATTGGCCAGGATAGAGATTATTTCTTCGGGGATATGCGATCTCCCGTTTTTGAGTGAAGCAAGAGATTACGTAGCCTCATTTACCTCATTTGCTTAGAATCTTCAGTCTCTAATCGTAGTTCCGTTTGTTCCTAGCCGATAACTTGTACATCCTGATAAAATTGTTCAAAACTAATAGGACATTTTCTCCTTAATATATCGGTTGTCATATTTTTCGCAATGCATATAAATATTTCTATAGTTCCTTGTTCTCCATATTGCTCCAAGACCCTCTTAAGATAATTTTTAGGATGGTCGCTAGTCGGATCGTTTTCATCCCCCCAGATCAATTCAGGTTGTCTAGGTAGAGACGGTCTTGTTGGTGGTTTTCCAAAGCATGCAGTAAAAGCTATCTCATCCGCAAGCAGCCAAGACTCAATCATTTTCAGAGGGATCATTGGAAACGAAGACTCGCTTCTTGTTGCGCTAAATTGCGCAAAACCCATTTGAATCTCGTTGTAAATATCTTGCACTCGTTTTTTTGCATCCCGAGCACTTTTACTGGAACCTTGGTCCCGATCAGCATCTACATAACAGACAATATTATCTATATCTCCTAATTCATTAGCCATCACACAAAGTTTGTAAGCCTTTACTGCATGGCCTTTCAATTTTTCGCTTGTTCTTCGTTGAATTTTTACATCTCTAACACCATTTTTTATAACACAAGTAAATTCGATATCTACCTGTACAGACTTTCTGATGATAGACTGCACTGGTCCTTCTTCCCACTCCTTTGAACCATATTTTTGTCTGCCATAATCTGTAGGACCCTCTCCACACAACAATACTTTTTTCGCCATACTACTTTTCTCCCAAAAGTTTTGCAACGATCTCATTTTCATCCATATTTAACCATATTTCCCCTGGATACATATACTCTAAACGTTCACGTATGTTCGGAATTGAAAATAGTGCCTGATTGTGAACTACTCCCTGTTTATCTCTCCAGAGAAAAATAATACTATCTGGCGGAAAATAGTCCAATATAACGGTACTATGAGTAGTTAGGATTATTTGTCTGCGTTTATTCTTCGTTCCTTCGATCAAATCATTGACCATTTTTTCTGCGAGATGCGGATTAATCCCATTTTCGATCTCGTCCAGTAAGTCCATGCCTGCCGTTTTACCGGCCTCTTGCAAAGCAGAAATAGCCAGCATCCGTAAAGTACCATCGCTTACATGGGTAGAACTAATGGAAATGGGCAGTTTCTCCGAAGGAAAGCTCTCAGAAAGCTTAATTTCAAGCCAACCAGGGCGGCCTTTTACTTCAGTTTCCACATCGCTGATAAATGGCACATAGTTTTGCAAACGTTCCGAAACCTTTCTTCTTTGCTCTGGCTTTAAGCCATGGATGAAAGCGGCTAATTTTTCTCCACCCATACCTATCGTATCCGCGTCTCCACGACTACTTCTTCTCATTTTTTCTGTTGACAATAACTCAAAGGAATCGGATGCAGTCAGAAATTCTATTATGGCTACCAGCTCCGGGAATTTCGCCTTATCCTTCTGAATATCAATATTTTTCAAGAAAGAACTTGTCATATTCAAGGGTGGAAAACTTTCAATTTTGTCTTCAACAAAGTTGAACCGGCTTATCCCCTGTGAATCAACCGATAACAATTTAATTTTTGGATTAGCTTTATTAACGATCTCTTCACTGATGACAAATATTTTTCCTTTACCCTTCACAGGATTCAAGACAAATGTCCATTCGATCAGTTTTTCGCAGCCATCAATATCAATATCTATATCAAATAAAATCGTAAATGTCACATGATTTTTTGAACTAGTCTTAGATTTAAGATCATAAGGCTTCCAATTTCGCTTTTCCAGATAAGCATCAATATCCATTTGAGCAAAATTGATGATCAGATCTAAAGCTTGCAAAATCGATGTTTTCCCGCTCCCGTTTGTTCCAATTAATACTGTTATTTGCTGCATCTTAATCGTAAAATCATTTAATGCTTTAAAATTATCGATATATAAAGACTGGATCAATTTATCACACCCTTCCATTCGGAATAATTCCGACTTCGCTGATATCTATAATCAAAGTATTTCACCATATCTTTCAAGACCTATACCTATACCATTAATCTCATCAATTTAACGAGCTTGAATATCTATAATTTACCATGTCGCATCCAATATATCAATGTGATCTTCTTCCACTATCGCATTGATCTTCGCCCTAATGTTGTATCCATAGGGGCTAATACCGATATTGATCCGGTGCCTCTCCCCGCTTGCCCACAATCTGAGGATTGAGAGGCAACGGCTTATCTGAGTTTATTTCCTCTACCTCCACCTTAAACTCCCATTCATCACCATAATCAAAGAGATATAAAAAAGTCTTCCCGGGGTATAACTCCAATTCTCCTATCATGACTTCATCCGCGTAGGGCCCATCTTCATCAAGAGGGGACTCGTAGCGATCATATGACCATTTCTTATTATCCATGAAAAAGCAATACATATGATCATCGTCGAAGGCAAACGCCTCTTGTATCGCAATATGTAATTGATGAAGAGTATGTTTAGCTGCCATTTCAATTTTTCGCCATCTTCCCCGACTCAACGAAACTTTAAATAAGTAGGTGCCGCCTTCTATAGTATCCTGCTGTTCCCGGGGAAGGGAATGTTTCAGATCACCTGGAGCGAATAAAGTAACAAACGCCTTATAAAACGGTTCTCCCAAACTCTTTTGCCGTGATTTGGCCAATTCAGTAAAGTTCTGAGGCTTCTCGCCCATCATCCGACTTCTATCATTTAGTCCATCTAGAATATCTTGAGATGTCCAAACGCCCTTTCGAATATTCACTTGATTCCAGTCTAGGTAGTCTCGATATCGAAATATAATCGCTGCTAAACTTATCCCAAATTCCGTGGGGTTTAGGGTTGTAATCTCAATATTACGCCGAGATACTTTCAGCGCCTCCTCATCCATATTAAACTGCCAAAAGCCGAAATAAGTAAAATACCAAAGAAAATATCCCCAATCCCATAATTGTTTGACCCAATAGGATGCTGAATCCTTAACACTTAACGCCTTTCCACCTTCAGACTGAGCCAACTCCTGCCAGATAGCGGCAATATAGTGCACATCTGGGATATGATTATGAGTCGCCTTTTGCAGAGTTCCCCAATCTGCATCAATCCATAGTGTTTCTAGAAGATAGAAGTACTGCTCAGCCATCGTCAAGTTCAAGTAGTCTTCGTAGCGTTCTGTAACCTTTAGTAGAAACTTCCCGCCCTTGCCTGGAATCATAATTGCCAATTTACCAGCCAAAGCCAACTGATTAAACATATGCAGCAACGGATATGAGCCCTGATCTAACTTGGGGTTAGCGTCGTTTGTCTTTAAGCCCATGAGTTGATTTAACTCCCATAACAACTCCCTAGGCATATACTGGTTTTTAGTTGATAACACTGTCTCCTTCATCTTCAGTCTATCCATGAAAATTCGAAAATCCTGCAGTAAAGTGGTTGGGTATGTTGCGCTAATTATCAAGGCAAATTCTCTCCTTTGACTGGCGTTTGACAGTTAATTAATTCGAACCCTTGCTACGCAAGGGTTCCAGAACTTTAAATTTAAGCGTGCCACTACAATTACCTTTTTATGGTAATTGTTCTTAACGGTTTATAGTTTGAACCCGATCCGGTACTCTAGCCCCAACTGCTTTAAATGCTACTGCTGCAGCACCGTGGACTTCCGTTCGTACTAAATGTTCACTGTTTTTGACCTTCAAATTTACGATATGTACTTTACGCAAAGCTCTGATGACCTCAGTGTATCCGTATTCGCTACCACACTCCATCAGGAGCTTTTGAAACTTGATCTCAACAACCAGGGCCAAGAAGCAAAGCATGATGTGACCCGCAATTCGCTTTTCTGTCCAATGGAAAACAGGACGTAAATCCAGGGTGCTTTTCAGATTCCTAAAAGCACGTTCAATCTGCCATAAGTCTTTGTAAGCTGTTGCTACTTCTGCTGTCGGCAATTCAGTATTAGTTTGCAGAATGTATAGGCCATCAAATAGTTCAGCTTGTTTTAGCTTTTCTTCATTAATGGTCGCTGCTTCTTCCACGACATTAAGATAGCGCTTGTATTCACTGTTACCCACCAAATCCTTTAGACTGCCATGCTCTAATTTCTTACGAAGCTTCTCTTCGATTCGCTTTCTAACGATTACATCTCTCTTAGCCTCTTCTTCGTTAAGACAAACAATGTAACGGTTATTATTCAGAGTGACCTCTTTAACCTTCAGATTGTCTTTTTCCTCGACGGTTACATAAGGAGAGGGATCGGCAATAATTTCCGGGGCCAGTTTAATACTACGCATCCGAACTCCAAGGATGTATTGAAGTTTAAGTTCTTCAAGAAGATCAAGAGTTCGTTTACCCATCATACCACGATCTCCAACAACAATAACCCTTTGAACATTAAACCGCTGCTTTAAGTCACGAATGGCTTCCATGAAAGCCTCTGTATCCGGAGTATTGCCAGGGAATAAATGATGAGCAATGGGCATGCCATCTCTGGACATTAAGAGACCGATCATAACTTGAAGACGATCAGGCCGATGGTCCTTTGAATGACCGTAATCTAGGAGATCGAAGGCTCCGGCTGACCCTTCGACATAGGTACTTGTCGTATCAAAAAACACCAAATCTAATTGACCGCTAAAAAGGTCAGTATGTCTATAGAAGAGCTTTTGTTCGATAGCGTCTTTGTTCTCATCAAGAAAATCAATAGCGCGATAAAAGTGATGCAGCTTCAGAGAATCAAATTGGGGACGATAAACATCCTCTTTCCAGTCATTGACCCCCAGCTTACTTGTAGGCTCAATTAAACGATTAAGAACCATGCAGAAGACAGCTTCTTGAACATCAATACTCATTTCAGTCTCATCCACAAGCTGATTGATAATCTCATGAAGTCCGAGTTTTTCCCAAAGTCGACGAAAAACCATCGTTGGACCATACTCTTTACTCCAGTCAGCAAAGAGGTCCTCAGCGGCTGATACGACGGCCAAGTTTTGAGAGAATTTCGCTAGAGAACGGATTAAGTCGTCAAGTTTCCCATCCTGGAGATCCTCCACTCTCCCCAGATTACATAGAACCTTTTGACGAACCTTGCCCTCTTCGCGGCGGCTCTCACATATTTGTAGGTAACGACGCTCTGAGCCGTTCCTGTTATAGGCAGTTTTTATTCTTGCAAACATAGCAACACTATTATACCATGTAATCCCATGATATGACAATATGTACTTTGCTATGCGCGGCACTACATTTTTGGTTTTTTGGCATAAAAAATGGCCGTTTGGCCAAAAGTGAAGTTTGGAATCCGCAAGAAAAGCGGTTATTGTATTCTAATTTATACTCTAAAATTTTTCCTACTGTCAAACGCCAGT
>OMOF01000566.1 GCA_900290375.1 Candidatus Desulfosporosinus infrequens | reverse complement strand
AAACTGAAATAACTATTTGTTTGTGCAACATTTCCTAAATTGGCGGCAACCATTGAGTGTAATCCGCTGAATCCACCAACTTTGCCTATAGCAAAAGGAACGGAAATAATAAAACCTATCAACATTACAGCTAATTTCAGTAGTCCTACATAGGCAGCTGATAGCAATCCTCCGAATGCAAAGTATATAGTAACCACGACTGCACCAATAATTACTCCTATGACTTTAGGTACACCTGCGGTAACATTTAATATCCAGGCAACACCCATAAGTTGTCCGGCAAATAATGCTAATGTCCCAATTGCCATCATTGTAGAAAAAACACCTTTGAACTTTTTTGAATATCTATTATCCAAGAAATCACCGGCAGTGAGTAAATTGTATTTAATAGATAATTCCCAAATTTTTGGTCCAATAGAAAGGGCAAGTACAATACTGCCTAAACCTGACATAAACAACCACCAAACTGCTGATAAACCAAACGTATAGGATAATCCAGTAATACCAACTGTGGAACCCGCTCCAAGGTTTGCCGCTATCAATGTAGTAAATAACAACCCTGAATTAAGTTGTCTTCCAGCTACCATAAAGTCGTTTCCACCTTTTACAAACCTAGATACTACAAAGCTTATTCCTACTAAAGCTATACAATATAACGTTATTACTACTACATAACCGTTCATACAAAAACACCTCCTAGCATCTTTTTAATAATCACGTTTCTTTCATTAGTATCGGAATGTTCAATGCAGACATTATACTTTTTTAAACTTATTCTGTAAATTGCTATATTCGGTAATACCACCATTTTAGGGGGTATTACCGAACATGTATCAGCATGGGTGAATATAGGCACTGCATAAATAGACTTGACGTTCAGACTCCTTGGGCTTGTATGGTAGAACTACCAATTATTTATACGAATTTAGCAGGAACTTTCAGAACACTTGTTGAAGGCTAGGGGTAGTGGTTAGGACGTTGCAAGAGGGTGCGGGACAGTAGTCAAATTGTTCTAACTGAGCTGCTCTTGGAGGGCTTCTTAACCAGTTATGCTTTCAACCTTTGATTTCCTGTTTACCTTTTCATTAAACTTAGCCGCATTAATGATGAATCTCTCATGAGTACCTTCAGAAATTAGATCTATCCCATCATGGCCTTCTAGATGAAATATTAGTCTTTTACCTTCGATCTGTTCTAACCGTAGTTTGACTGTAACAGTCAAACCTGATGGTGTAGCTGCAATGTGGCTTAATTTAACATCGGTTCCAACGGTTTGTTCGTTAGGCCAATCTAAATGAGGATTGATAGCTTTAATGCATGCCCATTCAAATAAGCCCACCATAAACCCTGTTGCTAATACCTTAGGCATTGCTTGGAATTCTTCCGATTCAGGGTAAAGATAAGGAACAGTTTTGTTTTCTGGAACAGTAAACTTAAACTCATAATACAAACCAGCTTGTAAAGTACTTTTCATTTGAAACACCTCCTCAATTTAAAGTAAATATATCGCAATATTATTTATAAAACAAATTAATTAATTTCATTAGTATAATTAAAGACTTTCATATATTATTTATACAAATATTTAAATAAAGAGGTCGGATCGCATGGAATGGAATCAAATTATCGGGTTTTATAATGTTGCAAAACTTGGAGGATTTACTAAAGCGGCTGAAAGTACGTTTAAAACACAATCTGCATTGACCTATCAGGTTAAAGCCCTTGAAATTGATTTAGATTGCCTCCTGTTTGAGCGTATCGGTAAACGTAAAATTCGTCTTACTCCTGCTGGAGAAAAACTCTACGAATATGCAGAAGAATTGATAGATAAGTACAATTTATTTATTGAGGATTTAAATGTGTTAAAAGGAGAAAGAAAAGGGCAGCTAAAAATAGCTGCTCCTTTTACAACCCTTTATCATATGCTTCCAGAATTGATACTAAGATATTCGAAACTATATCCTTGGGTAGAATTGACAATTCTTGACCGTTCTCAACAAGAGGTGATTCATCTTCTAAAAGAAGGGGATATCGATCTGGGCTTGGTTCTAGAATCGAGGGTACCAAAGGAATTGAACTTTCTTCGATGGAAAGAAACTGAGATTGTTATTATGGTGTCAAAAAATCATCCACTAAGGAAAGAAGCCCAAGTCCGATTAGAACAGATTGTCCAATACCCCTTGATACTACCACCCAAATCTGCACTAGTGCGTATAAAGTTAGATGAACTCTTTAGCAAGCTTGATATAAATTATCGGGTAGTCATGGAGTCATCAAATGTAGAACTTAGTTCTGTCTATACTGAGATGGGGATGGGGGTTTCGTTTGCTACCTTACTAAAAGAACGCCCAAACATTGAGAAACGGAATCTATGGTTTATTTCCTTGAGTC
>OMOF01000211.1 GCA_900290375.1 Candidatus Desulfosporosinus infrequens | reverse complement strand
ACCTCAGCCCCGTTAATCGTCCATTCGCGCCGTTTGTCAGGCTCAATGTCATTGACCCATTCAAACGTGTCCGTCAGCGGGTCCCACAGAAAAATGTCCTTGAACTTTGTTACGTTCGGCTTATCCAACGAGTTCACTTCGACAATCCGTGATATACGACGACGACCATCGCGTGTTCTGGCGATAAAGACCATAATATGCACTTGCTCATGAATAAACCGTTCAAGGAACTGCTCGCTCATGTTGTAGCCTGCTTGGCGCATCCTCATGACCAAGAGAAATACAGCTTTTTCCGGACTCCCTGCGTGCATGGTAGTCATCGCTCCATCGTGACCTGCCGCCGAGGTTAGGAGGAACACTGCGGCTTCAACACCCCGTATTTCGGAAACACAAACTCGATCAGGTCGTTTCCGCATGCATTCTTCAAAAAGAGCGACCATATCAATCTTGTTTTGACCTTGTGTAACCGTTTGCATACTCAAAAAGCGTTTTAAACTTGCGTTTGTTTCGCGAACATCCTCAATCATGATAACTCGTTCCTCGGGGTCAAATCCGCCGTCTTCCATTAAGGTTCTGACCCAAGTTGTTTTACCTGTGCCCGTACCTCCTAAAAACAGCATCGTCGCCTTCCCCCGTGCGGCAGCGAGCAGAAACTTTAACATAGCCTCCGTTGCACTGCCTGTTGCGATTTGATCGCTAGCTGAATACTTTTTCGTTTGCTTCACGCTTTTACGGATATTCACCGTGATATGCTCAGTTATGGGAGGACAAGTCGCTTCGACCCGTTCACCGTTGGCGAGCTCTACATTAACCCTAGGATTACCATAGTTCAGCGACCGTTCGGCCTTTGCCATCCTCATAAGATTGTCTGTCCATTGTTGCAGTTCATTGTCATCGTCAAACACTTCATCCTGTTCAAAGGGCGCATCCTCTCCCAGTCGATATAGCACCCCTCCTAATTCCACGTCAATTTTGTCAGGCGCATCAATGATGATTTCTGTGATCTGGTTATTTTTGATATGTTTGTCGAGTATCCCGAACCCAAAAAGCTCCGCTTCAATTCGCTCGAAGGCTTCCGCTTTCTCATGGCTGGTCAAGGACTTTCGTTCGATGACCCGGCGGGCCTGCTGCAAGACTTCTTCCTTGTGGTTATCTTTGTCTACCAGAAAGCAGTCCGCTGTCTGGATAAGGTCTTTGTTAATATCCCGAAGAATCTGCCGCCAACGGCTCCTTTCGTGTGTCTCCACAGGTTTTTTTTCTAAATTGCGCTGTCCCGTTACTCTGAGGTC
>OMOF01000879.1 GCA_900290375.1 Candidatus Desulfosporosinus infrequens | reverse complement strand
AGCACTTCAACCAATCCATTGGACAGTTTAGTTTCCGATGGATCGATTTCTCAGGATCAGGAAAATGTCGTTATGGGTGCCTTTCAAGCAGCTGGACAATCGCCGTATGCTGCAACCAACAGCACTTCAACCAATCCATTGGACAGTTTAGTTTCGGATGGATCGATTACATCGGATCAGAAAAATGCCATACTGGGTGCTTTTCAAGCAGCCGGACAATCAACGTATGCTGCGACCAACAGCACTTCAACCAATCCATTGGACAGTTTAGTTTCAGATGGATCGATTTCTCAGGATCAGGAAAATGCCGTTATGGCTGCCATTCAAGCGGCTGGACAAGGACCATACTAGCCCATTAGATAACCACGTGAGTAATGGAACGATTTCATTGTTCAAAAAATAGCATATTAGTGTTCTTCAAGCATACAGGCAATCACGAACTCTCCACTAAATACTACTTCGACAATCCTTTTGACTAACGGCATCCATCTTATACCCAACGCTAACACGTGCATCTTTTACAGTAACTGGATTGTATTTATTGTTTATAATAGCAGCGTATGGAGAGTGAATGTATGAAGAAGTTATTACCCACATTAGCAGTGTTCATAAGCTTACTAACAATAGTACAACCAGTATTTGCCGGTCTGCCTACCAGTAATGTACCTTCTAGTTCCGCATACATAAATTTATCCTCTAGCAACGTAATACCTCTGTTAAGTCAAAGTGGTGTAACTAATGTAGGCGCTGTAGATCCTACTCAACAACTAAGCATAACAGTATCATTGAAACTTCGTAACAAAGATGCTCTGAAACAGAAGATAAGGACTGCGCACGCTAATCACAAATCAGGCAAGATAGTAAGCGATGCCGACATGGTCGCTAACTATAGCCCAGACACAACTACTCATAGCAAGTTGCTAAACTTTCTAACATCAAACGGTCTAACGGTAACAAAAACTTATGGCAATCATATGGCTATTCAAGTGAGTGGATCTGCAAGTGTCATTGAAAAAGCATTTAATGTATCATTAAATAACTATGTCGACAACGGTTATCATTTTATGCAAACAGCACAGAGCCACAGTTACCATCAGACATAGTGTCGTCAGTT
>OMOF01000535.1 GCA_900290375.1 Candidatus Desulfosporosinus infrequens | reverse complement strand
GCTGCAAAGTTATCTGGAAGGTCAGGACGATATCGCCGAACTGTATCGGGGACAAGTCAAACGATCTAAGGAGACCATGGCTGTTTTAACAGCTGATGAAGAAATACAGGAAGCTATTCAGAAATGGATCCAGCGCAGAAAGTATCCCAAACTTCTAAACCTTTGGGTAAAGGGTCTGGTATTTGACTGGCATGAACTGTACGGAGCGTTTAAACCTCACTGTATCAGCCTGCCAACCTATCCTTTTGCTAGAGAACGTTATTGGATAACCAGGGGTGATATCCGCCCAGACAGATATACTCCAGTTGCCAGTGTGATCGCTGCCGCAACGCTTGACAATCTGGATATGTCTGAACAACCAGTACCTTCAACTTGTTCCCAATCTTCGAGCCGAAAGGGAGTGATTTCATTAAGCGCTACAACTAATGATTCAAATCAAACACCTAAACCAGCAAACCTAAAACAACAACCGATCACCTTAAAACCGGTCGGGCTCTCTTTCATATCACCCGAAATCAATGGTGAGTCTGAACCTAGGCGTGACATACAACCAGCAATTTCAGCCCAAACTTTACTTGAAGAGTTAAGAAAAAGTTTAGCTGAGGTGTTGTATATCCAAGAAAGTGCCATAGAAGCTGACAAAAAGTTTATTGACATGGGCTTAGATTCGATTATCAGTGTGGAATGGGTTAAAGCAATCAATAACCAATACAAAGTATCAATTCCAGCAACTAGGCTCTATGATTATACAAATATTCTTGAATTTGCGAAATTTCTAGAAAAGGAATTGAATAAATGTGGCAACAAGGCTTTGGAGAACCCTGTATCATTCGTTCAAACCCCAGTTTCTGCGAAGTCGGTGCAACTCGTTCAATTATCACCAGTAGTTTTAACCACAAATTCTAGTATTTCTGCCTGCGAATCTGTCGCTGAACAGGAACAGGAAAATTCTCAGTCATCCTCTATTTCAGTTGAATTATTAGAGGAAAAGTTGAAAACAAGCTTGGCAGAAGTATTGTATATCCACCGGGATGATATCGATACAGATAAAAAGTTTATCGAGATGGGCCTGGATTCAATTATCGGAGTGGAATGGATTAAGGTAATCAATAAACAATTTGGGACCTTGATACCGGCAACTAAAATTTACGATTATCCAAGTATTCAAGAGTTTATCGGATTTTTACAAAAAGAAATGAATAAACACGGTAAATCATCACACTGTCGTAATAATTCGGGTGAGAATCGCCAGATTTTACAACTAGTAACACATGATAAAGAAAAAAATTGGCAATCGGAAGGATTTTCAATTTTAAGGCCGGGAGATAATTACGGTCTTGTACTTAGAACTGTTCATACGTTAAATGAAATATCGTTGCAGAAGTGGTTGGTGCCGGACCCCAATCCACAGGAAGTAACAATTCAAGTGAAAGCGTCTGCGCTTAATTTTCCCGATACGATGTGTGTGACCGGCTTGTATCCAACCATGCCCGATTATCCTTTTGTCCCCGGGTTTGAGGTTTCAGGAAATGTTACAAAGGTAGGAAGCCAAGTTTCTGAGTTTAATATAGGTGATGAAGTCATTGCGCTGACGGGAAAACAAATGGGAGGACACGCCAGCCATGTTAATGTCTCCGAGACACATGTCGTTCGAAAACCGAGCAATATAACCTTTGAAGAAGCATGCAGTATGCCGGTCGTATTTGGTACGGTTCATTATGCGTTTGAACTCGGGAAGCTTGCCCCTAAAGAACATGTATTGATCCAAACTGCAACCGGTGGGTGTGGCCTGATGGCAATTCAACTGGCCCATCTAAAAGACTGCATTTGTTACGGAACGTCAAGCCGGCAGGAAAAATTGGATATTCTGAGCCAATTAGGGGTTCCCCATGTTGTCAATTATAAGACTAGCGAATTTGATCAGGAAATCCGCCGGATGACCAATAACCGAGGAGTAGACCTTGTTCTAAACACTTTATCCGGTGATGGAATCCAAAAGGGATTAAACTGTTTGGCTTCGTTTGGGCGTTATTTGGAAATTGCGGTGCATGCCTTAAAAACGAGTCCTAAATTGGACCTTTCAAAATTAATACAAAATCAATCGTTCAATAGCATCGACTTGCGACAATTAAGTTTGCAAGAGGGTTTTTCAGCGAAAAAGATGTTAAACACGATGGTTACACTGCTAGAATCACAAAAAATTGTACCAATAGTTAGCCGGATATATCCGATTCACCAGATTAAAGAAGCTTTAGAATATGTAGCACTAGGTCAACATATCGGTAAAGTGGTCATCAGTCATACGAATCAAACCATGGTCGATTTAACAGATTGTTGTATAAAAGGGTTGCTTGAACAAAAACGCAAATCTGAAAAAGAAATTTCTGAGCCAAAAGTAGTTTCATTATCGATGGTCGGTACAAATGATGTGAAAATCAAACAGCAAGAAGTCAAACACCAAGCAATTCCGGAAGCAATTGCCATTGTTGGAATGTCGGGGCAATTTCCCAAGGCAAATAATTTGACAGAATTCTGGAATAATCTGGTGCAAGGTAAAGATTGTATTTCGGAGATTCCGGAATCTCGATGGTCAATCGATGAGCATTACAATCAGGATCCGAAAGTTCCGGGTAAAACTTATAGCAAGTGGATGGGCGTTTTGGAGGATGTGGATAAGTTCGATCCATTATTCTTCAGTATTTCACCCGCCGAAGCAGAATTAATGGATCCGCAGCAACGGTTGTTTTTAGAAAACTGCTGGAAATGTATTGAAGATGCAGGGATAACTCCCGCTTTATTATCGGGGAGTCGCTGTGGGGTTTTTGTAGGTTGCGGTACTGGAGATTATCTGCATGGCATCGGTGAGCAAGGCTTGAATGCTCAAGGTCTTATGGGCGGGTCGCTATCTATTCTAAGTGCCAGAATCTCATATTTCTTAAATTTGAAAGGACCATGTTTGGCAATTGATACCGCATGCTCCTCCTCTTTGGTGGCGATAAGTGAAGCTTGTAATAGTTTGGTTATGCGGACCAGTGACGTGGCGTTTGCGGGTGGAGTATGTGTAATGACGGGGCCATCGATGCATATTATGACCAGCAATTCAGGGATGTTATCCCCTGACGGACGGTGTTACAGCATGGATAACCGGGCGAATGGGTTTGTTCCCGGAGAAGGGGTAGGGGTCATTTTATTAAAACGACTCTCCGATGCCCTCAGGGATCAAGACCCAATTTATGGAGTGATTCGTGGCTGGGGAGTTAATCAAGATGGAAAAACGAATGGAATCACTGCCCCGAGTGTGAATTCGCAAGTCAGTTTAGAAAAAGACGTCTATCAACGTTTTGGCATCAATCCAGAAATGATTACGATGGTAGAGGCACACGGCACAGGCACGAAGCTCGGTGATCCCATTGAAGTGGAAGCGCTAACTGAGTCATTTAGGGCCTTTACGCCAAAAACAAACTATTGCGCCTTAGGAACGGCGAAAAGCAATATTGGACATTTAATGCCGGCGGCGGGAGTATCTGGAGTGATAAAAATACTGCTGGCTTTGAAGCACCGGATGATACCGCCAACAATCAATTTTGAAACTCTCAACGAACATATTTATTTAAACAATAGTCCATTTTATATCAATACTGAATTACAGCCCTGGAACGTTAATCCGTCAACTTTACGTTGCGCTTGCGTCAGTTCGTTTGGATTCAGCGGCACGAATGCCCATGTTGTCATTGAAGAGTATTCTCCGGAAAATAACCCGACGGTGTCCCCAATTTCCAGTCCGGATGAGCCAATCCTTTTTGTCTTATCCGCTAAAAGTAATGAGCAGTTAACAGCTTATGCGGAATCCATGCGAAATTTTCTAGAATTAGAAGAAAACCTAAATCTAGCGGACATGGCCTATACCCTGCAGGTAGGCCGGGAGGCGATGAATTACCGTCTGGCGTTTGTGGCTGGTACGAGAGAGTCCATACAATCAGAATTGCAGAAATTTATCGAAGGCAATTTAGATGAGGGCATCCTAACCAGCCAGCTAAAAAAGAGCAAAGACGGAAGTATGTTGGATGAAATAGATGAGGACGTTAAATCCTTGTTGCCAACGTGGATCCAAACGCGCCAGCTCATAAAAATAGCCCAATTATGGGTGAAAGGTCTGAAGATTAATTGGATCCAATTATATGAGAATATTAATCCTCGGCGTATAAGTCTACCGAATTACCCTTTTGCGAGGGCAAGCTACTGGCTGACCAACAATAAAAACAAATCTATCGACAACCAGCGCAGTGAAAATGGCCTTTCAGTTGGGGTTTTGATGCTTCATCCTGGCTGGCAAGAACAAGATGTCTCCACTTTCCCAAACGATGGAAGAGCAGAGTTCCGTTATGCGCAGCATCTAGTGATGCTGTGTGAGATGGATCGAGGATGTCAGGCTAGCATTGAAAATCAGATGGAGGATGTCCGCTGTCTTGTTTTACAATCGGATGAGCTAGAAATTGACAAACGATATCAAACCTATGCAGTCCAGGTGTTTGAGGAGATTCAGAATATCCTTAAAGAAAAATCTTCGGACAAGGTGTTAATACAGTTGGTGGTCGAGATTAAGAATGAGCAACAACTTTTCTCCGGCTTATCAGGACTTTTGAAGACTGCCCAAATCGAAAATCCTAAAATTATCGGACAATTGATTGAAGTGGAACCGGGAGAAGATTTCAAAACAATTGGCATGAGATTGCAAGAGAATGGAAGAAATCCTGGGGCGCAACTGATTCGTTACCAGGGCGGTAAACGTAAGGTTAAGCAATGGGAAATGATCGAACCTTCAATGGCTGAATCCCGCATTCCATGGAAAGATCAAGGTATTTATCTCATTAGTGGCGGAGCAGGAAGTCTGGGATTAATCTTTGCCAAAGAAATCGCAGAAAAAACCAAAGGGGCTACTTTGATTCTTACGGGCCGCTCTCCGCTCTCGGAAGCCAAACAAACGAAACTGCGTGAACTTCAGGCCCTGGGCTCACGAGTCGAATATCGGCGAGCCGATGTTTCCCAAAAAGACGAAGTGGACGGTTTGATTCAAAATATTCTTGGGGACTATGGCAGTCTCAACGGTATCATTCATAGTGCAGGAGTGAATCGTGACAACTTTATCATTAAAAAGACCACAGAAGAGTTTCTTAGTGTAATGATGCCTAAAGTTTCTGGGTTGGTGAACTTAGATCTGGCCACACGGAACTTGCCGCTTGATTTCTTCACCGTCTTTTCTTCTTATGCGGGAGCGATGGGAAATATCGGGCAGGCTGATTATTCGACGGCC
>OMOF01000047.1 GCA_900290375.1 Candidatus Desulfosporosinus infrequens | reverse complement strand
ACCTCAAGGTGAATGTGCCGGAGTACCTATTTTACTCAAGTTATGGGATCGTTTTGACTTTTCGATTCTCCTTACGCAAGCTGGAATCAATAAACTTCGCGGTGTTCCCACTTGGATGACAGCCTTCCTGTATGTTGTCGGCCTCATTTCTCATTGCACTTCCGTGTCGAAAATGGCTGAGATGGCTGGTAAAGATGCTTTACTGCGATATTTGTTTCAGAGTAAGAAAATCATTCAATCAACCATGAGCCGTTTCCTTACCTCAACGCATAATTGGTCCTTGTTTGGTGAAAAACGTGTCGAACGCCTTCAAGAGGATTCGGACACTCAATTATGCGAAGGAGATGTTATTGCGCTTGATGATACGTTAAATCCACACCCTTTTGGAAAAGAGTTGCCATTTTTGTGTTGGCTTTTTGACCATAGCAAGAATATAAATGTCTGGACCATGAACCTTGTCACTTTGCATGCTGTCCTTCGTAATGGTCTTGAGTACCCTCTATTTTACCGTATTTGGCGTAAACCGGAGATTAAAGGGGAAGGTCCATCTAAATTTGACCTAGCAATGGAAATGCTTGTACAGCTGCGTAAATCGGTTCGTTGCCGCTTATGGGTGGCAATGGACCGCTGGTACTTATCCAAGGAGTTCTTTAACTTTCTTACTTCAAATTCTTTTGACTGGGTTACCAAAGCCAAGCGTAATACAGTGATCTATCGTAGAGTCATAAAACCATGGAGCGGTCAAGAACGTTTTGTTTCAATTAATGCCCGGATGCTTATCCAAGAAATCTTTCCTCAACTCAAGTTACAAGGTTCTGGATTGGTTTCCGTTGCTGTTCCCGATATCTATATGAAGATGCCTTATAAAATCACCAATAAAAAAGGCAAAGTAGTCACCAAACAACGCTTTACACTGATAGCAGCCGTTGTCACTATGAACTTGAAAGAGGATGAAGATCCTTCACTAGAGAATCTTGTTGAAGCTGACATCAATGATCAA
>OMOF01000172.1 GCA_900290375.1 Candidatus Desulfosporosinus infrequens | reverse complement strand
TGTTCAGCGGCCCGATGCTGAACGCGATGATGCGCTTATTGACACCGATCATGTCAGCCGCCATGCCGACGCATCGATCCGCATTTGCTCGTAACGTATCCAGGAGGTCATCTATCACCGACATATCCGCCTTGGTTGCTGGAACCGATTTCTGGCTCAAAATAAATATATCTTTGCAAATTGGTCTGATCATACAAATTCTCCTTGAGTGCTTTATTTATTATATGGATAATTGACGACAGGGTATATTTGGGCTGACTTTCTTTCGATAAGTTCTCAGCGTTTGAAGCAACTTTAACGTGTGGTTTCACCGGAACTAATACCTTTAAAAGATGGTGGGAAAAGTTGTTTTTCGAAAAGGAGAATTCTTCTGTTGTGAAAAACTTCTGTGACTCATTCACATTGGACAACCAATTTTGGCAAATGCCTAACAGAATGGTTCCCGTCTTCAAGCTACGAGCTGGCACAAGGGCCTGAAATTTTGTGGAATTAAAACAAAGATATGGCTTCATTAACTTTTAATAGCGAGATATGGGTACCAATAGCGAAAAGTTATGACGAACACGCAACAATACGAAGTAGGATAATTGGAACCGTGCGCACTGGAGGTAGTGGAATGGACTTATATAAATATACCATAGCAGCGGGTCGTCGTCATACCGTTGGTCTTAAGTCTGACGGAACGGTGACGGCTGTGGGTGATAATAATTATGGCCAATGCGATGTAAGTGGCTGGAGCGATATTGTGGCGGTTGCAGCGGGTTGCGCTCATACTCTCGGCCTTAAATCTGACGGCACGGTGGTTGCTGTGGGTGATAATGAATATGGCCAATGCAATCTAAGCGGTTGGTGTGGCATCCGCATCCAGCTGACCGGTAATTAGTGTTCATTATTAATAAAAAATTCCTTCCTATTCATTGTTTTCATTTCTTTGTTGACGGGGCTTGCCGGTTGTGGACAAACTCAGCAAACTACGGCGAGCGGTGGCCCGGACGGTATGAGCTCAGCTCCCCTCAATAAGGAGAAGAGTGCACTGACGTCTGTTCAAATGGTCGACGCCAAGAATAGAGGTGATCTGGCTTTCACCCAGAAATTTTCCTTCTTCGAAGTATTTAGATCGCCCTCTGAGCTGGGGCAATATATAGTAGATTCCTATGAGAATTCGGAGGAAAAGGATATCTCCGCCCCGGATCAAAAATTAAGGGAGGAAATTACATGCAAATCAGACCATATCTTACCTTCAGGGGCGAATGCCAGGAGGCAGTCGAGCTCTACTCAAGCGGGAAATATATTGAAGCAATATCAAATCGAGCAGTTGATTGAAGAGTTGAAAAATCAGGGAGTGGTTTGATTATGAAAGATGTGATGATATACAAAGAATATATTGGTTCAGTGCATTACAGCACAGAAGACGAGATTTTCTATGGCAAGATTGAAGGCATAAATGATTCAATCAGTTATGAAGGCTGTAGTGTCAGTGAACTAAAGTCAGCATTTGAAGAAGCGGTTGAGGATTATCTTGAACTGTGCAATTTGAATGGTAAAGAACCTGAAAAGATGTATAAAGGTAGCTTTAATGTAAGAATAATCCCTGAGCTTCATAAACAAGCAGCACAAAGGGCTTTGATAGAGGGCAAATCATTGAATCAGTATGTTGAAGAAGCGATAGAACAATATTCGGCAAAAGAACAAAAATGAAGAAGAACTGTTGACGCATTTAAGCACTTCTCAAAATATAAGTTAGTTGCTGAATTTATGGATTTAAGTCATAATAAAGTATATAATAATATAAAAGGAATAATCTGTCACGTAAGCGTTCACGTCAGCCAACGCACTGTCTACCCTGCTGGGTTGGAGAGTGCGTTTTTTTGTCTCTCCATCCGGTAAACGAAACTATTTTAATGCAAACAATGAAGAAGAAAATTGGTTAAGTCCGGCCAAGGCAGACCAAGGCAGACGGATTTAGCTCAGGGAAGGAAACGCCTCGATCCCAGCATAATTACTTTTTCCGCACAGGCTTCGAGCAGGACCTTCTCCAGTCCGTTGCAATTATGGTTTCGGTCGGTTGTGCTGTAGGAAGTGTTTCGATGGTGGGGCATAATTTACCTTGTGTGTTAGGAAAACACTTAAACTAGGCTAAGCAGAACTCTGCTTAGCCTATCTTGGAACATCTTGGTGGGATGGACTGCACAAGGATAGATACCATTTAGATTCGAGAGGGATTGAGTATCGCTGGTAACATGTGGGGGAAGTGCTTTAAGCTTTCTGATTTTAATGCTTTGTGCTATTATGCAAATAAAACGTCTATGGCTTTCGGGCTTTAAGTGGAGATATGAACTATGATAAAACTTCCAATCAGGCAAGTGGTCGAATTGATAATGCGTTGCGGCAACATCGACAGCAGATATGTCGCCAAGGACAGAATGCTTGAGGGTGCTAAAGCGCACCGCCTTCTGCAGAAGAGTAACTGTGAACGATATCAGGACTATCGCAGCGAGGTTCAGCTGTCCGAAAGCTATTCCTTTAAAGGTCTGGAATACCTTCTTGAAGGGCGTGCCGACGGTATCTTTTGCCGGGACGGTAGATATACAATCGATGAAATAAAAACCACGCTGCTGTCTCTGGAGTTGATTCACGAAGACCATAACATCGCTCATTGGGCTCAGGCCAAATGCTATGCCTATATTTTTGCCATTCAGAATGATTTGGCGGAAATTGCTGTTCAGATAACATACTTCAATCTGGAGACCAATGAAATGAAACAATTTCTTAGGCTCTTCGGATCTGAGGACCTTGAAGAATTTCTAAGGGGATTGATTGAGAAATATTCTTTGTGGGCCACCTTTTCGTCCAAATGGGAAAAAGAACGCAACCTCTCGATCAAGGCGCTGCAGTTTCCTTTTCCGACTTACCGCAAAGGGCAGAGAGAGCTGGCGGTTGACGTCTATCGAACGATTGTCAATGGGAAAAAGCTATTTGCCCAGGCGCCCACAGGCACAGGAAAAACCATATCGGTGCTATTTCCAGCTATTAAGGCTATGGGTGAGGAGAAAACCACTAAAATTTTCTACCTAACCGCCAAAACCATAACCCGCCAAGTCGCAGAAGAAGCCTTTGAAAAAATGCGACGTCAGGGTCTTAAGATGAAGACCTTGACGCTAACCGCCAAAGAAAAAATCTGTTTTTGCGAAAAGCCGACCTGCACCCCCGAGTATTGTGAATATGCCAAAGGGCATTATGACCGCATCAATGACGCCATCTTGGAGACCTTGGAAGAGCGTGATGACCTGTCGCGGAATGTGATCGAAAGCTATGCCCAAAAGCACAGGGTTTGCCCCTTCGAACTGGCTCTTGATATTTCCCTTTGGGCTGACTGCATTATCTGCGACTATAACTATGTATTTGATCCCCGGTCTTACCTCAGACGATTTTTTGCCGACCGCAAAGGGGACTATGTTTTTCTTATCGATGAAGCTCACAACCTTGTCGACAGATCAAGAGAGATGTTTTCAGCACGGCTGAGCAAAACGGATTTCAATGAAATAAAGAAGGTGTATAAAGGCAGAAACAAAACTTTAGACAAAGCCCTAAACGGTATCAACAAGTTTCTGATTGAGTCGCGCAAGCAGTGTGCTGATCAAGGGTCTTTTATAAGCAAGGAGCAGCCTCATGACTTAATACAACTCATTAACAAATATACCTCGGTATGCGAGTTGATGCTTAAAGAAAATAGGGAGCTGGGCGAAGATAAAAACTTTCTGCAGCTGTATTTCGAGGTTTTGGGTTTTCAGCAAATTTGCGAATTTTTTGATGAAAGCTATATAACTTTTGTAGAGGCCCAGAGGAACGAAGTGACGGTAAAGCTATTTTGCCTGAACCCGTCGTTTCTTCTCGAAGAAGCTTTAAAGCGAGGCGGTTCGGCTATCTTGTTTTCCGCCACACTGTCGCCCCTTGAGTATTTCCGTGATATCCTCGGAGGAGGAGAAGAGGATAAGCTGCTGGCGCTCGATTCACCCTTTGACAAGCAAGGTCTTTGTGTTTTGACGGCAGACAATATTTCGACCAAGTACAACGACAGGGAGTATAGTCGGCTAAAGATATGCCAGCTTATCGCTTCTTTTGTCTCGCGCAAAACAGGCAATTATATCGTCTATTTTCCATCTTATAAGTATATGAACGAGGTTTTACGGGACTTTACCGAGGCTAACCCAGTCATCAATGTAGTCGAACAGGGAACCGCTTTGACCGAAGAAGAGCGGGAAGAGTTCTTGTCCAGTTTTAAGGAAGAACCTGCGGAAACCTATGTTGCCTTCTGTGTGCTCGGCGGCATTTTTTCCGAAGGGATCGACCTGAAAGGCAGCAGGCTGATCGGGGTCGTGATTGTTAGCGTAGGGTTGCCCCAACTGAGCGTGCAGCAAAACATTATCAAGGATTATTTCACCGGCAAGAATGGTCAAGGCTTCGAATATGCCTACATCTATCCGGGCATGATCAAGGTGCTTCAAGCCGCAGGGCGGGTAATTCGCAGCGAAAGCGACACCGGAGCCGTATTGCTGATCGACGAAAGGTATCGGCAGAGAAGTTATTCACAGTTATTCCCTAAGCACTGGCATCCGACTAGGAACACCAAGGATAGGGAGAGTCTTGAGAAAACGCTGGCTGCTTTTTGGCAACTCTAAATAGTTAAAGGTTTCTGTTTTTAAACAATGAAGAACTAGCTGATGAAATCATTCTAAAATTTCAGGGAGCTGCAAGTGAACTAATAATCTCATTGGCTACCCCCATCATCGGCAAAATCCCCGATGACAGACCTAAGTGCTTCAAGGTTAGAGCTGAAAAGTTTGTGAGGAGGAGAAACAAATGCTTACATTCTATTGTTTTCCACAGTGAACGACTTGTCGTAAAGCAGAAGCGGGTCTTCTGCAAGAAAATGTTAAGTTCGAGTATCGAAACATTGTTAAAGACCCTCTCTCTCTGGATGAATTGCTCGATTTAGCAAAACTCGGGGGGATTACAGTTCAGAGTCTCCTTAACAAGAAGAGTAAAACTTACAAGGAGCTTGGGAAGGAACTTGAGGAGTCCAATGAATTGGCTGTTGCGAGTTTCCTGGTCGCCAATCCAAAAGCAATGATCAGACCCTTAGTTGCTGGGAACAACGCATTGATTATTGGATTCAAGGCGGGAAAGTAGACGGCTTTAAAAAATTTACCTTTTCAGAGGAAGTTCGAGCAGGCCAAGACTAGTGTCCGGTCTAAGACTGATGGTGAGTACGCCGACATATCGTCGGAGCCAATTCTATCGAGCAAATCAATGATGCTGTTGCATCTCTGGAGATTAAGCTCACCGAAGAAGAAATTCGAGCATTACAAGTACCATATACACCACGCTATGACTGGCAGGGTGTTTCCGATGAAGCCGAATTGGATGCATATTTGTGGTATTAAAATTTCGGTGAAAAAATTAATTGCCATTTAATTGAGATGACTGGTAGCGATTACGGTGAGCTTTTAAAAGGTATCGAAAACGAGTTTTTAATCCGTATTGATTTAAATTAGAAGTTTGTGATATTGAATCAGACCAAGCTGAGTATCCAGGAAATCCAACAGATCTGGAAGGCTGTTAAAGATATCACCAAATCACGGTCCAAGGCATCCCAATCCACCTTAGAGATTGCCCGCAAGGCCGGTTGGGATAATAGTATCATGGACATTGGCACCCGTGTGACCACGGCGATTGCTGCCTTGGAAAACGCAGGCTATCTGAAAAGAGGTCAGAATAGCCCGAGGCTCTACGCGAACAGTATTTTGGCCGCAAATGTACCCATGACGGTTGTGCTACTAAAGATTATCAAATTTAGGCTTGACAAGTATAACGATATATGACTAAACTAACATAATTGATAGAGGTGCATTGTACAATCAGTACTCGGAGCTGTTAAGGTTTACGTAAAACCGTAGCTTCGGTGAAAGGTGTAGATGCCGAAGTTGGTCTCAATTACGTGGGGACTAGGCTGGTTGGACAAAATAAGATTTGTTCAATTGTCGCATTTGCGGAGAGCTATCTATATTACAGTATGATTAAAATCGTATGAGTAATTTAGTAGCTGATTCCGTATCAGCTATTTTTTTGTATAAAGGAGAGGTAGAATTAGCGTGAAAAATAACTCGGGTTGAAGTAAAAAAGGGCGCACCTAAATAAGGCTTTGAATTGAAAGCCCAGAAAGAATGAAGATTTAGTTAAGCTGCAGAAATGTCAGTGGCTTTTATTAGACCAAGGGAAATCAGAAGTTTTACTGCTTGTTTAATAGCTTTCTCTTTCTGCTTTTCCACCATTTCTTGGGGCATATCAACTTTATACAGGTCACTCGGATTGAACAACTCGCCCGTAACAAACATGTGGTATATAGCGGTGAGTATCATCCTTGCGATAGCGATTATGGCTCTCTTTTTGCCTCTTCTTTTACTAATGCGTTCATACTTGACTCTGTAGTAAGGAGAGATGTTCGATTTCACGGCTGCATGGGCAACTTGTACCAATGCAGGTTTGAGGTAGACACCAGCACGTGTTATTCGAACAGATTTTTTCTTACCAGCAGATTCATTGTTGCCAGGTGTTAGACCCGCCCAGCAGCATAAACGCTTGGAATTGGCAAACTGAGACATATCATTACCAATCTCGGAGATGATGGTGATAGCAGAAGTTCTGCTAATCCCAGGAATGGTACAAAGGAGAGTAATAGCACTTTCATAATGAGCTACTATCTTTTCGAGTTTTTCATCCAGCGTGGCGATAGACTGATGGATGAATTCAAGATGGGAGCGAACCATTACTATACGTTCCTTTTGTTCCTTCGTCATCTGATAACCTTCAATGGATTCAATGACGGTATCTGCTTTCTTCTTTAAAGATCTTTGAAGAAGTGATGAACAGTATTCAGGGTCAAAGGAGTCAGTCGAAACCAAATAGTCCGTGATGGAAGAGGCAGATTTGCCAAACATGTCGGATACGACAGCATCAAGGGCTACATTACAAACAGTGAAGGCATTTTGAAAACGATTCTTTTCACTGCTTTTACAGGCAACAAGTTTGGAACGGTAGCGGGTGTATTCACGAAGAATACGAATTGGTTTGTTGGGGATATAACTTCCAGGGACTAAACCAAG
>OMOF01000299.1 GCA_900290375.1 Candidatus Desulfosporosinus infrequens | reverse complement strand
TCAGAGCTTCACAATACCATCGTATAGTACGACTAATGAAACGTTGACGGTAAGCAACCCCACAACGGCAGGAGTTACAGTGGGATTGAGTTCAGCACTGAATGGTTTAAGTACAAGCAACTTTACCCTTCTCAATAGTTCGGGGTATCAGATAACTACTACAGGGGTAACCACTTCAAATGGAGGATTGACGTATACGATAAGTGCCCCGTTAACTGCAGGCCAAACTTACACTGTAACAGCGAATTATGTGGGTTATACCATTGGCACGGCTCAGAGCTTCACTATACCGTCGTATAGCACGACTAATGAAACGTTGACAGTAAGCAACCCGACGACGGCAGGAGTTACAGTGGGATTAAGTACAGCACTGAATGGTTTAACCACAAGCAACTTTACCTTGCTCAATAGTTCGGGATATCAGATAACTACTACAGGGGTAACCACTTCAAATGGAGGACTGACGTATACGATAAGTGCCCCGTTAACTGTAGGTCAAACTTACACTGTAACGGCAAATTATGCTGGCTATACCATTGGAACGGCTCAGAGCTTCACAATACCGTCTGGCACGAGTAGTGAAACGTTGACTGTAAGCAACCCGACGACAACGGGGGTCACGGTGGGCTTGAGTTCAGCACTAAATGGATTAACCGCAAGTAACTTTACCCTGCTCAATAGTTCGGGATATTCCGTAACTATAGCAGGTGTAGCCACTTCAAATGGAGGAGTGACGTATATGATTAGTGCCCCGTTGAGTGCAGGTCAAACTTACACTGTAACGGCAAATTATGTGGGTTATACAATTGGCACGACTCAGAGTTTCACAATACCGTATGGCACGACCAATTAAACATTGAACTTAATAGTTTTTCCTAATTAGTCTATAAGTAGTGTGGAAGTACAGCGGGAAAAATGGTAGTCTTGTCTGACTATCGTATCGCCAAATAAACAAGCAAAGAGGCTATCTTAGTTAATTAAGATAGTCTCTTTGTTTTGAGTTAAATGCTCGATAAGCGGTCTGGCTTTTTTTATTTTCGTGGATTATTTCAGCTATCATGGGAGGGAATACAGGAAAGACGTGGAAGTATTGGGAGTGAACTATTTTAGGATTTCTATACCTCCTCTGCACAGATAAATAAATAGATTGTATCTATATAAACTAAAGTCTATATGCCTGGTAAGGGTGATGATTATGATCGCCAAAACGGGGACACTGCAGGATGGGTGTAAGGTTAACAAAACAGCAAAGTATAAGTTTTCGGGGTACCCCTTGACCTGTTGGAAATGTGGGAACATCTATCTTAGATACTGAATAATATATCCAGATAATCCCACATTTCCGGTGGATGGCTCGAAAAGGGGAGAACTATATGTGCAAATGTAAGGTTAGTTCGGACAAGAAGCTTAGAAAAATAGAAATTGAGTTGGCACTCATTATAGTCTTATTGTTGGTTATCATCTGTGAACTCAAGGAGTGGGAAGAGAGTATAGGGTGCGACGGTTGCGAAAGTTGCAACGCGAGCAAAGAGCCACAAGAGTGTGAAGTAGAGTAGTTAAATTAGCCTAGGTCGTGGACCTAGGCTTTGTCAATGTCCAACGAGGAGTGTCAATTAAAAATATTAATTATAGCAATATGTCTGAACTATGGACTTATCGTGAAACAAATGGTACTCTGAATTCGCGAATATTATTATAATTAAGTGAAAAAAGAGATAATGTGTCGAAACTAGTATTATCAAGCCAAAAGTTAACAGTATTGTTTCGTGTATAAACAAAATCGTGAGAAGCAAGGTCTCGAACTTAGGTTGTTGGCAGAAAACAATAAATACTGAAAGGTGGAGTTCATATGTTCGGCTTCGGAATCAGTAAATATGACAATTTCTTGCTAATTTCCTCGTCTGTGCGAAAGTGGATGGGAGGCACAACTTTGGCAGGTTTACTTTTGGTAAGTAGCCTTCCTGTATTGGCTTCAACACAACCTGGACCCATCTGCAGTTCAGGGAAGCCAATGCTAGCGGTCTCAACCATTGTACCAACTGGAACCTATACTAATATTGTTCGTAAACAATTGCAATGGACAGCTAATCTTGTGAAGACCGATATTGGAACTGTTTCCGTATTGGAAAAGCCAGCTGCAATCCAAAGTCTCCCAATCACAGTTGCAGCTCGATCCACGAATACAACGCATACCATGAAATCCATAATAGACAACATGAAGCTTATAAAATTATCAGTAACATCCAAAAAATTAGTTTCTAGGTCCGATAATTCTGGGCTTGTGGATCGAGCATTGAGCTTGCTGGGAGTTCCATACATATTTGGCGGAACAAGCAGCAATGGTTTCGATTGTTCGGGATACGCACAGTATGTATTTAAGTCTTCCGGTATTTCTTTGCCCAGAACCGCATCTGAACAATTTAAAGTAGGAGCCTCAGTAAGCCGCGGACAACTTCAATCGGGCGATTTGGTATTCTTTACGACTTATGCTCCAGGGGCGTCCCACGTCGGAGTATATATTGGCGACGGACATTTTGTTGCTGCATCCAATAGTGGCGTAAGTATTTCGGATCTGAGTAGTCGCTATTACGCGAGCCGGTATCTAGGTGCTCGTCGTG
>OMOF01000448.1 GCA_900290375.1 Candidatus Desulfosporosinus infrequens | reverse complement strand
AGATCGCGTTTGCAATATTGGATGACTTCATCCAGTACCCCAAGCGCCTTATCGATATCCTGCAGTTCTAAATAACGATACAGCAAATTTTTATTCGCAAAATAGGTTGTCCTGTTCTCATTTAGAGATACTGACAGGCGTTTTGTCTGAAGTAGATATTCCAATATCTCATCGCTTGTTTCGGCAGATTTAAGCTTCTCTAGGTAATAGTTTAACAGAACCTGTTCCCAGGCAATCCTTTGTTTCGGCTCAATACATTTGAGTACACCCGCATGTATTTGATTGGATACAAATTGATATGTTTCATCGTTTAGGTAGCTGTTAATGAACAAATTCATTGTTTCTAGTTCTTCCAAATATCTTTTTACTCCTAAGATGTAAAATCCTCTTTGAGATTCAAGCACACATCTCTGAAATATTTCTCCGATAACAGAGGACTTTTTCAGAACATCAAACATATCCCGAGGGATATCCGAGAACTTTTCTTCGATCATAACATAGGAATATTCCGTTACAACCCTCTCATTCAGCTGGTCGAAAGAGTCCTGCCAGGTCTTGACCAGCCAAATCAACTTTTTCAAAGAATTGAAATTGTAATTTGAAATTTCCAAAAGCTCATTGAGCATATTTGAAGACACGCCAGATAAACTTTTTACGATAATAGCTTCGAAGGTCTGGCGTGTCATGCAGAAATTATGCTGCGTTTCAATATTGGAGATAAAGTTCCACTCTATTAATAGGCGGAAAATCTCATTTTGATAAAGGTATTTGACATCTATATCAAAGGTGATTATCAATGTCGATGATTTAATTGGGATCAGCGTGTTAACAACAATTTTAAGTATTTCTATATCAATAAATTCCGCGCAATCAACAATTACAACCCGGCCCTCCGACACAGCGGTACGCAAGGCGAAAACCATTTCAGGGATATCGGCATATCGCTCTCGATAAATAGGAAACAGTGCGTATTCCAGCACACTTGCTGTTTTCATCTTGTTTAAGGGATTATCACATTGTAAGACTATATTTCGGGGCCACTTATCCGTTACATAAGTTGATTTGCCCACTCCCTTTTCTCCGCAGAAAACAAACGCGCTAATGTTATAATTACCCATGACTCAATTCCCCTGAATATGAGCGCAGATATAATGCACTACGTCATAAAAAGACAGCAGTTCGGGAAGATTGTCAGTATTGGAATTAAACTCATGGATTGAGAAACGCAAATTCTTCAGTTTTTGCCATGTGACTATAAATGTGGGAAATACATCTGGCAAACGTCTCCTGTCATGCTGAGAGCATTTTCTAACTAAGATGCACGGAGCTTGGGCGTCAGGATCAGGAGAAAAAACTAGAGAGAACGGCGCTATAAATCCGGAAATCAAAATCTCGTTGGTGTTTGTCAAAGTTACCTCTATGTTCGTTTGCTTCAGGGTTTTGTAAACTTGATNNTTATGTTCGATAGGAAATTATCTTCAATGATAGAAGCGCTGATTTTTTCTGCTAGCATTTGAACGGTCTTATCCACAGATTCGTGCCGATAGAATCCAATAAAACTAGGTATATCATCAAGTATCTGCGCCTTCCCCACTAAAATAGGAATAAGAAAATCCCCACCGAAAAAGGTTGACATTAGCCGTTCCTTTATCGCGGTAAATTCCAGGTTTGTCCACACTTTTTTTGCATAGTGTTCAGATATAAAGCAAACTACATATTTCCCCTTATTTTTATACAGATCGCGTAGACCGGTATACAAATCTCTGCCGACTAGTTGCGCTTGATAAGCGTTGTCATAGAATATGCTATAACCTTTGCCCTTCAATCTATTATAAATCTCTTCAATCATTTCTCGATCCTCGCCAGCAAAAGAAAAAG
>OMOF01000419.1 GCA_900290375.1 Candidatus Desulfosporosinus infrequens | reverse complement strand
GAGAGTCGTTGTCTCATAGAAAGTACCATTATTTTTTTGGTTGAAGGGATAATTAGTAACCTTGTTGTTACATTGATACTCTTTTTTTTAAAAGTGTTTAAGACTTTAAATCTTGAAATGTTCCTCGCTGTGTTACCTTTAACCCTAGCATTTATGGTTTGTATAAGCTTTCTTCGACTTCTGACCAAAAAACTAATGAGTATCTATTTTTTCCCAGAAGGAAAGCACACTTTTCAGAAACGAATCCTTGACTTAAACAAACGCTTAATTTCGATCAATGAAGATGATAGTATCTTAGAAGAAGTGGTAAAAAGTTTAAAGATTGAGGGAGCCTTTATTGTAGTAGAAGATGATAAAGGTAAAAATTTAAATAAAACTGTAGGCATGTTTTCGAAAAACACAAGTGACCAAGTCAAATTAGAAGAATATTTTCAGACCCAACCAAGAATTAATTTAGATGCCAAAATGCTTTCAGAGGATTTTGCAGCGGAACTCTATATTCCCGTCATTTCAAATAATTATACTTGTGGAATATTTTTAGGCCATCGCTCTTCCAAGGTCAAATTTGAAAAAGAAGAAGAATTATTATTAATTACATTAATTTCTAGTGAATTGGCACAACGATTGATATCGATACTTATAACCAAGGAACTGACCAATGAAATCAAAGACTTAGGCAAAAAATCTTTTGAATTGCAACGAAAAGCTCAAGGATTACGAGGAATCACTGCCGCATTATTTAGAAATCTTGAAAGAGAGCGAAAATCAATAGCACATGAGATTCACGACGGGCCTTTACAATTGATGCTGGACTTGGATCGACGACTGAAGAAACTTATGAAAGAAGTCTCAGCCAATGACGGAATGTTAAAAGATGTTTCATATATGCAAGAGTTAGTAGAAGAATTGAGCATGGAACTTCGCCTGATATGTAAAGGTTTGCGCCCTTCAGCGCTAAGCGATTTAGGATTACTTCCCGCTATTGAATTAATGTGTGAAGAAATAATGCTCAATGAGCTGTTGCTAATTTCCTTAGAAACTGTGGGCATTAGTCGAGAAGAACGTTTTAATGAAGAAGTAGAAATAGCGGCTTATCGCTTTTTACAGGAAGGGATTACGAATACCGTGAAACATTCAGGTTCTAACAAGTTGAGGATTCACAT
>OMOF01000274.1 GCA_900290375.1 Candidatus Desulfosporosinus infrequens | reverse complement strand
GAAGAACAGGCCGAGTCAACAAACTGGGTAAAGCCATAACCTTTGTTACCAAAAATGAAGATAAGTTTTTAAAGGAAATCCACGACTACATCGGCAAAGAGATCCTTCTAAAGGAAAGACCGGAAGAAGCAACGGTGCATGAGTCGAAACAGGATTTTATGGCGAAAAACAATACCTTGCCAGAAATGCCTCCCATGGTCACTGCCAAGTCCGAAGCGGACGGTGGGTGTAAGCAAGGCGGTCCTCGACTATTATCAAGATTTCCCAATAGTCTCTGCAAGTTTTACGTTTCGTGCTGTACCGTCAAACAGGCTGTGCTCGTTAACATTAGTAAAAAGAAATTGCTGGATGTCCCATACTTCAATTCGTCCGCTTAAATCAGCGTCCGCTGCAAGGTCAAGTGCCGTACGAACACGGTTAAAGATAGTAATGATTACAGGAAGGCAACCGGCGTGGATATTCATTTTGCAACCAATTCATTGGAATTATTAACGATTTGAAGTTAAAAGAGCTTTCGCTTAGATAACAAGGGTATTATTTCCAATATACATTGAAACAAGAACAAATGTTTGGTATTATGTGTATAATATTTAGTTAAACCTATCGAATTCGATAGGCTTAATTGTTGCTAGCTGTGAGGGTCAGAATGGATAAAGAAACTGCAATCAGAAGCTGTGATAATTGTCACGGCTTGCAAAGGGGGGATTTCATGACCTTCAAAGAATTATTGGAAACTGTTATATTTGATGATATCTGGAAGGAACTGAACAAAGAATATTTCCTGAACGATGGAGCATTTGAGCCATATCTGGGGGTTTTTAATCAACTGAAGAAATTGACGCAGGAACCATGCCATGACCGTTTTCGTTTGGCTGTGGTTAGGGTTGAAGATGGGTTTGAACCGGGTAATTTTATCTATGATGTATTTGGAATTAAACCTGATGATAAAGAACGTTATGCTTTGGAAGTGTTGCCTTGGAAAAAGTGGTTGTCTTTTGAGGTTATAGATAAATGCGTTGAGGTACATAGCGCAGCGGTTGTTGTTGCGCATTCATTATATGAACTTACCTTTTTCGGTTACAATGCAATCGAGGTCGAGGAAAGAATTAAAAAAGAGATTGAAATATTGAATGAACGTCACAAAGAATTTGAAAATGGTACGGCAAAGTATGTTCCTTGGGAAGAAGTGTGCAAGGAGCTTGGCTATGCGGATAACCGAACAGAGAAAGAAAAAGAGCTTGAGTATAGTCAATTAGAACGGATAAATGCTGAAAATAAAATGGTTTATGAGGAAATGTTATCAGATAACCTCTTGTTGCAACAAGAACTAAGTTACCGAACAGGCGGAAGGGTTCTTCCTTTTGTTCAAAAGGAGCAATAAGACTGTCTTATGATTTGTCCAGTCGCCTGTTCCAGCCAGGCTTTAAGGTATGAGATTTTCCTACGTTGAGGAAACTAAAAATGTTAAAGCAAAAAAGGGTTATTGCTGAGCGATAGAGAAATTCACCAAAATATAGCAAGCATGAAAAAAGAGCATTCGTATGTCCGCATGAAGTATTATAATTAACTAAATGCCAATCTCGTCTGGATTGTCGCTGTTAAACTAACCGTCTCCTACAAACCCCACAGTAAGGAAATTAGCGCATACACGGCGCACCGTGCTTTCTACAATAAACAGGCTGAGAAAGTCATTGCTTTTTGTAAAGAACGCAATATTTAGTTCCATATTAAGGATGGAACTATCAGAAAGTTGAAAGAAACAACGTGAAGTAATGGCAAAGAAAACCTGACTATCTACTAATGAAATCAAATAATATCCTGGTCAAGAAAAGGTGTGTTAAATATGGCAAGAGCAGATCTGCTCTATGAATTAATCAAATATGGTCTTAGCAACGACAACTTAAATTTTCGAAAAGTAGCGGAGACTATTTGTGCGGAAGAACGCGCAAAGCAACATGGAGTGTTAGCCAATAAGATTGAAGAGATACTTAAGACGTCAAATAGATCTTTGGTCCGGGATAATTCAATTCCTTCTGTCAAAAATGGCAATGGGGGACAGAATTTTTTTATAGAGAAAATCCCTGAAAGAAAATTGGACCAATTGCTGCTACCACAGTCAGTATTGGTCAGTTGCCGGGACTTAATCGAAGAACAATCAAGAGCTGATTTGCTGCATTCGTATGGGTTAGAACCCCGTAATAAAATTCTCCTTGTGGGGCCTCCTGGAAATGGTAAAACATCGTTGGCTGAAGCACTGGCCGAAGAGTTGATGCTTCCATTTCTAACGGTAAAATATGAAAGTCTCGTTGGCGCTTATCTCGGAGAAACAGCTTCGCGACTTGGTAAGCTATTTGATTATGCTAAGACAAGGCAATGCGTCTTGTTCTTTGATGAGTTTGAAACTCTCGGCAAAGAGCGAGGCGATACCCATGAAACCGGGGAAATAAAAAGGGTTGTAAGTTCTTTACTGCTGCAAATTGACGCTTTGCCAAGTTATGTCATCGTCATTGCTGCAACGAATCACGATGCGTTGCTGGATAGAGCCGCTTGGAGGCGTTTTCAATTGCGCTTATCCCTGCCCAAACCTTCCCGCCGGGAGCTGGAAATGTGGTTTGAACAGTTTAAAAAACGTACCGGCTTTGATTTTGGGTTAGAAGTCTCTACCCTGGCAAAAAAATTCCTGGGCAAAAGTTATTCTGAAGCTGAAGAATTCGCCTTGTCTGTTTACCGAAGGTATATTCTTAGAACTCCGGATGGCAATGCCAAAAATATTACTCAGAATGAACTAAAGCTTTATTTATCAGGAGTCCAAGGAAATATAGATAAAAGCCAGGGAGGAGAAGGTGATGAATAATGCCCGAAAGACCAGAAAGGCCGATAATTTTATTTGGGAGCCCCAATGATGCTAATAGGAACAGCAAAGGTGGCGGTGCGCCTAAAATAAGCTTTCCCTCACATCCCAGACAGGTTACCCGTCTTGAACCCAAACTGGCAGCTCTTCAAGATGCAATTGATCATAACAGAATCTTGATTCAGCAGTCGCCCACAGGAATAGAGCCGGAGAAGACCCTTGTATTTGAAGTCTCCGGCGATCTGAAGTCTTTTTATACCGCTGTTAAAAATCTTGGTGATGATGTGGAGTGGATATTTGATTCGTCAGCGGATATAGCTGTTTCAGATGATTTTTTTGTCTATAAGGAAGATAAGAAGACAAAGAAAAGTTCCAGAGATGACAGGAAAACCGCGTTTTCCGGCAAGGTATACTGTGTACTGGCCAATAACCGCGCCCTTGAGGAAATGGTATCATTATGGACGCAATTTGCCAGAAATCCCAATATGAGTTTCCCTAAAGGTAAAACAGGTTTCAAGGATGTTTTTAAGCAGCTGATCGATATCCACTTCTGGGGCTATAAAGAGCGTATCGAAGAAACTGGAATTTTAGAAGCTTGGCAAGATGATTTGCAGTTAGAGCCTGAATTAAGCACAGTAAAATGTGAAATTGAACTGTTTTACCGAAAATCAAAGGAAATTCAGAAGCAACGCGAAGATAATTTAACGGCACTAATCCGTGAAGCAGGCGGTAGTATATTGGGGCGTAGTGTGATTGACGAGATTCATTATCATGCACTAGTAGCATCACTGCCACGGCAAATCGTTGAGGACATTATTGCCAGGTGTGAGGTGGCGGTTGCTGCCGCCGAACAAATCATGTTTTTTCAGTCTGTCGGACAAAGTGTGATTATTTCAGACCATAATATTGGGGATAGCACTCTGCAGGTTAACCTTCCTGCCACGATTAATGATGAATCGATTATTGCCTTATTTGACGGATTGCCTCAAGAAAATCATCCTTACCTGAACGGCTTATTGAACGTTGACGATCCTGACAATTTTGCTGTCCATTATACTGTACCGGCCCGAAAACACGGAACCTCTATGGCTTCGCTGATTGCCCATGGGGATCTGAATAATATACGGCATCAAGTTACCCACAAGATTTATGTTCGTCCCATCATGAAATCCGTTAATGTGGGCGGCGGAATTTGGGAAGAAATCCCTGGAGATATATTAATTGCAGATAAAATTCATGAAGCTGTACGCAGGCTTTTTGAACCACTTGCAGGTCGCGTTGCTCCCAGTGTGAGGGTTATCAATCTTTCTATCGGTTTTCCGAGCAAAATATTTGACAGGTTGATGAGTCCTTTAGCTCGTCTGCTGGATTGGTTAAGCTATCAATACAGAGTCCTGTTTATCGTCAGCGCAGGAAATCATTTAGAGGACATCGATGTTGAAATGCCCTTTGCTGATTTTTCCGGTCTTACAGAGGAAGAGCGGGATGTTGTTATCGTCAGATATTTAAATGACAACGCGCGCATACACCGCTTGCTCGCACCAGCAGAAAGCGTCAATGCCTTAACTGTGGGCGCGGCCTTTTCAGATGAATCGTCTTTCACACCGCTTGCGCGGCAAGTTCTTCCTTGCTCAGCCGGGATGGTCAGTCCGATCAGCGCCCTAGGCCGCGGTTTAAATAATTCCATTAAGCCTGACATCATTTTTGATGGCGGCAGAAACACTTTGTCGCAACATCCGTTAGACGGAACAAAACTGCCTTGGCGGGGCTCGTTAACAAGAGCGCCGGGCATTGTTTCGGCGGCTCCCTTTAATATAGCAGGAGGCTCTGAAAAAATTATGTATTCCTATGGGACAAGTAATGCTGCCGCACTAACATCTCATGAATCATCCCGCTGCTACGATACTTTAGTGGATGTTTTTGAAGAAGCGGGCGAATCATTGCCTCATGATTATGCTGCATTGTTAATCAATGCTATGTTGGTGCATGGTGCGGAGTGGGGTGAGTTATTTGAGAAATTCAATATGGCTCTCGGCAACCCTCCCAGAGCTACGGATTATATGTACAGATTTTTTGGGTATGGTAAACCGAATATTGAAAAGGCAGTTGAGTGCGCCAGGAATCGTATCACCTTGATGGGCTATGGTGAATTAAAGGATGGGCAGGCTCACCTTTTTGATTTACCGCTGCCATTCGAAGAATTTAGTCGCGAAAAAATATTGCGCCGTATGACGGCGACAATGGCGAGTTTTTGTCCAATCACGCCTGCGCGGCAGGCCTATCGCTCCGCCCAATTGTGGTTTACGATAGAAGGTGCCAAAAAGCACTTGATTGACAAACGCATTAATGCCGATTGGACAGCAGTAAAAAGAGGGAGTTTGCAGCATGAGATTTTTGAAAATAATCAGATCGTTGTTTGGGGCGATGGCGATGGAATTCAGCTTAAAGTGAATTGCGCTAATGTTGCCGATGATAAATTCACCGGTTCTGTTCCCTATGGATTGATGGTTTCCTTTGAAATTGACAGTGCTGTAGATATTGATGTTTATGCGCGAGTTGCTACAAGGATCAGTCCGAAGATTACTCCATAATGAGCGCCAAGGAATGAAACGGAATGGTAAAAGCAAAAAAGAAGATAAAAGAAAATCCGTCGAACAAGTAATGGGCTACGGACGCGTGTTTCTCTATTTATGCTTATCAGGTGCTGAAAGGGCCGTACTTTGCCCCACTGGATATGGTGGCGCGCCGAAAAACCGCCCGAGCGTAAAAAAGCCTTGTTGACATGATTGACTTCAATCCTGCCCTATGAATAAAGATCCGAAGCGGAAACGACGGTTTTTTCCCTCTACCCCTCTTCCATACCTTGCAATTCACCTCAAAAAAGCTATAATTAGGAATAGGTGGAAATTAAAAAGTCGCCGTGACCTGAAAGTGTTGACGCACTTCCAGGCACGAGCAGGTGAGAGAGCACCTACACCTAACAGTCCAGCTGTCCACGACGACATTTTTATTATACAATGTTGCCCGTTTATGCACAAGCAAGGTGCCTGTGCTACGGGTGAAGCGAGTGTAATGGGATGACGTCGGCAGGGAGCAGACTGTGCGGCTTCACACAGCAAGAGATCAGCCTATTCCTGACCCAGGCAGCGGAAAGGAACTGTTCGCGTACCGGTTAAGCGGACCTCTTTTCTGTTCACAGCCGGTTTGCTTCCGGTTGATTGAGGTTAGGTGTTTAGGATTCAGCAAGTAACGAAGCAGAGCGCATGTGTAGGGTGAAAAAAACCTCGCATGCGCTTTTTAATTTCCCCTATAAAAGCAGACGGCAGGACCGGGTCATGACCCGGAGCCTTGCCGCTGCTTGAAATAGGGGGGATAATAG
>OMOF01000081.1:3579-4296 GCA_900290375.1 Candidatus Desulfosporosinus infrequens | reverse complement strand
AAGTTGACCGAATGGGAGACTTTTCCCAAGCACGACCCCGGGGCTAGGAAGAGCGGAGGAAGGTCTGGCCCTCGAGCAGTGACATTTCTGGCCTTCAACCTCGTCGACGTTGAAAGAGCCTTTCGTCCGAAGAAGAAAGACTCTATTCTCGAGCACCTAGATTAATTGTCGAAATTACCAAGATAACAAAGGTTCCAGGAACCTGTGCGGAAAGGTGAGCGGCAGTGAACCGTTTCGCCGAGTATAAGGCATATTTAATTGTGCGCTTTTTTCGATAACCTATTATCTTATCTTGCAATTATGTTTTGTTTTATCTAAATAGATATATGGCAATTAATTGGTATATTAATTCATGACATTGACCCCGGGGGAGCCGGATGGGGAGGGCTTCCCTCGGGTTTATGCCTCTTTTACAGACTTTCTTGTGTTTAACACTTTACCAATATTATTAAACGTGCCCTTAAGGTAATCTGCCCTAACCTTAACGTTATCTATTTCAGCTCTAAGTACCTGATTAGCATGCTCTATGGCTTTTACTACTTGATATATCTCATTTTGCTTTGTTTCCATATTATTTAATTTATTTACTATTAGGTCAAACATCTTTTTTGTCTCAGTATCCATTACCTCACCACCTTAACTTCATTTAACCTAATTTTAACATTTGCGAGGAACCGTTTCAATTACTTTGAGAAATAAATAGCAGTAGCTTATATT
>OMOF01000081.1:0-3573 GCA_900290375.1 Candidatus Desulfosporosinus infrequens | reverse complement strand
GAGCATGCGCCCCTAAGTTAAGCGCTTACCTTGTTTTCACAAGCTAAACAATAAGTTGATAAGTTGGTGTCAGGCACGGGGTTCCCTTCTTGACGAAATAAGTAAATTCGCCTAAAATAAAATTGAATTTTATTTTAGACGAGGTGTTTGTTTATGTATATAAAAAGAGCGCTAGAAGATATTGTCCGAAAAACATCAGCAACCTTTCCCGTAATGCTTGTAATCGGACCGCGTCAGGTAGGAAAATCGACGATGCTCGAAAGATTGGCAAAGCCTAACCGCAAAATTGTGACATTGGACGACCCAGATATCCGATACCTAGCAAAAAGTGACCCTGCATTATTTTTTCAAAGATATACACCGCCAGTTTTGATTGATGAAATCCAATATGCTGCTGCCGAATTATTTCCGTATATCAAAATGGCAGTTGATAAATCAAAGCGTAACGGGGATTTTTGGATCACCGGATCACAGGCATTTGTTATGATGCAGAATGTTAGCGAATCCCTTGCAGGACGCGTTGGGATTATTAACTTATTGGGTTTGTCGACTAGTGAAATCAATGCAGTCTCATCCGAAGTATTTACGACAGAATCGGAAAGGTTGATGAAACGCATCGAAAAAGCTAAGAGGTTTGATCTTAATGGTCTGTATTCCCGCATCTTTAAAGGCTCCATGCCGAAGCTCTATGCTGATGATAATGTGGACCTTGAAATGTATTATCGCTCCTATATCGATAGTTACCTTAAACGTGACATAAAAGATTTAACACAGGTTGCAGATGAAATGGCTTTCTATAATTTCATGACTGTCGTTGCGGCAAGAACAGCGAAGCCAGTTGTTTATGACGAAATCGCTAGAGAATGTGGCATATCATCGCCTACAGCAAAAAAGTGGCTTTCCATCCTCATGACGTCCCACATCATCGCGCTTGTCCAGCCGTATTACAACAACCTCTTAAAGCGGGTCACAAAGATGCCGATGCTTCACTTCCTTGATACAGGCCTTTGCGCCCATCTCTTGAAATGGGGTAATCCTGAAGCTCTGGAAAGAGGGGCTATGTCTGGGGCATTCTTCGAGAGTTATGTTTTTTCGGAGATCTATAAGAGCTACCTGAACGCAGGAAAGGAACCGCCCATTTATTATTACCGTGACAAGGATAAGAAGGAAATTGATTTGTTAATCTACGAGAACGGAGCGCTTTATCCCATCGAAATCAAAAAATCAGCTTCCCCTGGTAAGGATGCCATTAAGCATTTTGGTGTGTTGGAACCCGTTACTGAGCCAGAAAAGTTCGGCGAACTTTCTCAGACAAAAATGATAATCGGTAACGGCGCGGTCGTCTGCATGGCAAATGATCTGCTTCCCATCGATGCAAAGAACTGGTATGTTCCTGTATGGATGATCTAATTTAAGGCCAAAGAAAATAAAAACAAAGTCTGGCTGTTCAGTGACAAGACGAAGGGGGCCAAAGCCAGTGCCGTAGTTTACAGCCTAGGCGAATAAACTCAATGATTACATGTATCTAGTCCACATCTTCAGCTAAATGCCAGGGACCGATTTTAAATCCAATCCAGCGTTCCTTGATGACTATTTACCCTGGTCGCAAAGCTGACTGACTACTGTCACAACATAAACATTGAATAAGATGACGTAAAAGCTCGGCACGATGCTGGGGTTTTATTTGTCAATGCACAGGTTTATTAAGCGCTTATGAGGATGTCGCAGATCGACCACAGAAGGCCATCGGAAAGAAAATGGAGGAAGGGATAGATGAGTATGTCGAATACTGAGATGGTCAAACCTCGAGGAAAGTTGAACAAATGGGAGATAAATCTTTAAACAATAGGTAGCTAGTTCTTGCCTTATGAGATTGTGCAATTCCTTAGTACGCTTGGCCTTAGCACCGCTTGTTGATTTGGCTATTTCTTATGCAGTGAGCAGTTAAAACTATTGTAGCGTGACCATCGGAAACAAGAAGAGTGCCCTTCGCCTAGTTAAAGACTAAAGACTCTTTTGCTTGTTTCCCAGATAGCTATTCGACAAATTCCGATAAGTACCAGTCCCCTTTGGGAGGAAAAGGAGACCCCGAAGGCTAACTTCGGAGGCCTTTTCCGACCCGAGCACTACATAATGGAGATGGCAAAATCATTTCTCGATGGAGAAATTGATATTATAGACTTTTATCTGGATTTTCCCCATGAGATAAAAAAGCGTTATCAGAAGATGGTCCGTGAAGACAGAGATTATGCGGAACTTATTTATGATTGTCTACTAGAAGAAGGAAACGATAAGTACGATGAGCTATCTGAAGCCCAATTCAAAAGATTGATCCGTAAACAGTATAAATACATCATGGATGTTGCAAGTGAAGGATTTATATAAGAACGTTAAATTCGCCCAGACTTCAATCTGGGCGAATTTTCTTTACCACGCCATTTGTTCCACCGCTTACTACTTATAGCTAGTTTCAGTCTCTGAAACGCCAAAAGAGCCCTTCGTTGAAAGGCTCTTTTGGGAATCGTCAGAGTAGTTCTCGTTTGGATGGGATCCCCCCTGCTTGATGGGCGCTACTTTTACGACAGTCACTCCCATCAAGTGGAGGCGTTTCTTTATAAGTTACTGAAGTATAAAGGTAGTAGTTGCAGTGTGACCACCATCAGTTGCTGTGACAACATACGTACCTGCAGGTGAGGCGTTACCTGTTACACTGAAGATTCCAGTAGCGGCACCTACAGTTACTCCCGTTGAAGAACCTGGAGAAGTTGTTATTGCATAGCTGATCGTGTCACCGGTTGTCAAGTTACCATACACATCCCTAGTGGTAGGAGTTATTGTATTAGTTGCCACCGTATTAGCTGCCATCGTAGTTGACCCAGAAGTGGCTAGAGTCACGGCGTTAGTCGATGACGGAGTCATTGTAACCGTGGCCGTATGACTAAGCCCAGCAATATTTACTGTCAAAACCTGAGATGCAGCACTATTGTAGAGCGTCACAGGAACCGTTTCAGTGGCTGTACCGCTGACAAACGCTACTGAGGTAGGTAATACGGCCGCATTACCAAATGGCGACGCAGCTGCTCCTGTAATAGTAATGGGCAGTGTCCCGGTGAAGGTATCGGCAGTGAGCCCGACTGTTAAGAGAAATGGAGTGCCTTCAGTGGCAGCTGCCGCTGTGGCAGTTATGGCTGTTTGGGCAAGCGGTGTAAGTGCAGTCATAGCAGAGTAACTACCTGCAGTTGGGTTCACATAGTAAACTGCAGCGGATGTTTGACCGACAGGTATAGTGACGTAGGAGATACTAGTTCCATTTGCAGTAGCACGGAAGGATCCTCCTCCGGTATCAGCTAATGAAAAGCTTGCACCAGCACCTGAAGCAGTGCTATGAGCTTCTGCGCTTGATACGGGGAGAGCATTTCCATTACCATCAACATTGTATATTGTAACAGGAACGGGGGAACCCGCAGCTACAATAACGGGATTGTTGCTACCAATTTTCACTCCATTGTATTGAATTTGTCCAGTTGCGCTCGCAGTACCAGCTGCAACAGCAACATTAAATGTAAGCGCAGG
>OMOF01000966.1 GCA_900290375.1 Candidatus Desulfosporosinus infrequens | reverse complement strand
AATTTGATGTTCCGATTCAATGCGACGAGTTGCTAAGAATTCAGGACGGTTAGCTTGGTTTTCCAAGATCCAATTTCTTGCAAATACACCTGTTTGAATTTCTTTTAATACTTTTTTCATTTCAACTTTTGTTGCATCCGTAACAATACGGTTGCCAATCATATAATCGCCATATTCAGCAGTATCGCTGATGGAATAGCGCATTGCTGCCATGCCACCTTCATACATCAAATCTACAATCAGTTTAAGCTCATGTAAACACTCAAAATAAGCAACTTCTGGTTGGTAACCCGCTTCTACTAGGGTTTCAAAACCAGCTTTTACCAAAGCAGTCGTGCCGCCACAGAGTACTGCTTGCTCACCAAAAAGATCCGTTTCTGTTTCTTCTTGGAAAGTAGTTGTAAGTACGCCCGCTCTAGTACCGCCAACGCCCCAAGCATATGCTAAGGATAGATCATCTGCTTGCCCTGTAGCATCTTGGAAAACAGCTTTTAAGCAAGGTACGCCTTTGCCTTCTGCAAATACACGACGTACTAAATGGCCAGGGCCCTTTGGCGCAACCATAAATACATCCATATCTGCTGGTGGCACGATTTGATTGAAATGAATATTAAAACCATGGGCGAATGCCAAAGCTGCGCCAGCTTTTAAGTTTGGTGCAATTTGCTCATTGTAGATTTTAGCTTGTTTTTCATCTGGAAGCAAAATCATAACAATATCCGCTTTTGCAACGGCTGCAGCGACTTCCAAAACTTCTAAGCCATCTTGTTCTGCTTTTGCCCAAGATTTGCTCCCTTTATATAAACCAACGACAACCTTTACTCCGCTCTCATGCAGATTCAGCGCATGAGCATGCCCTTGGCTGCCATAACCAATAATAGCCACCGTTTTATCCTTGATTAATTCTACCTTAACATCTGTGTCATAATACATCTTACTCATTTTTATTCTCTCCTTATATCCATTTCATTTTTTTATTTAGAACTGCCCACACACCTGCAATCGATAACCACTAAAGATTTCAATCTACCATTGGTAAGATCCTTTTAATGAGTCACATCTGCAGTAAAAGTAATAAGCAAAATTCAAACTATAATAAAGGCTTTTATCGCGTAGCCTGACGCTCTTCAAATAACGTCCCCGCTTCGCTCTTTTCATTTTGATAAATACTACTGCTACCGCGTTTTAGACCAATTACGCCAGTACGAATCATTTCT
>OMOF01000387.1 GCA_900290375.1 Candidatus Desulfosporosinus infrequens | reverse complement strand
CCGATCACAGCCACCAGCACCATAAACAATAGTTCAAATGCGACATGCGTGTCGGTTTTACCCCAACAAAATAAACTAAATCGAATGTCAACTTTTATCAACATGAACATGAGGTTTTATGAGGTTGCACCTGTAGTTTTCTGTAGTAGTCAGTGCATACCTTTTGTGTACAACAAAACACTCACAACCATTGATATATAAGGATTCATCTTGAAATAAATATAAGTATTTATAAATCTATTGTGTACACAAAAAGTACGCAAGAAAGCACGCACTAATTTGTGAGTCTTTTGTGACCTATTTGTGATGTTTTTTTTGTAGTGATTTTGCGGTGTATTTGCGGTGTCTCGAAACCTTACTAAACCATTGCAATTACTGAATTATTACAAAAATAAATTTAACCCTATTTTTCATATCTTGGATCATCTCGAAACATATCAAATCTTTTTGGAAATTATCATGAAAAAAGTGAAAATTTTGGTGTGTGTGCAAAATGGGTAAGGTACACGGTTTTGCGGCAACTCCTTCAATGTGTCAAGGTGGGGGGATCTCGTCACAAACCCCTTGTAGGTGCAAAAACCGCTTGCACTGCATTCCTATTCCGAAAATCACATATATTTTGCTACGATTTTGCAACGTATTTGCTACGTGATTTTGTCGTGTGTTTGTCGTGTCCATAAATCGCCTACAAGGCTATATAATACAGGCATCCATACAATTTATCACGTTCTCTTTTGTCGTGTCGGAAAACTCTTTTTTGATCGTGTCTGTAAATTCTTTAGCAGCCAACCCCTCACGCATCACACGAGAATATTCATATTGTCTCGCACATGTACAAGAAAGGTTGGCATTACGCACCATCAACCTAGTAAATATGAGGAATCAACCCAAGCCCAATACATAAGCAATCAAGAGTATTATTAAGAAAACAGGATAAAATTTACAATATATGAAAAATGTATATTCATGGACGAATGATATGCAAAATGTGCATCCTATATAAAAAGTACTCAAATAATGTGCAAAATGATATACAATAAAACCCGTAAACCCTTGCCATTGCTTGTGTTGTCGAATGTGCAAAGGACTCAAAACCTAGACATATGAGTGAATGTTTTTATAAAATTTGGTTTATGGATCTAGCCTGATTTTATTTGAGATTATGGATTTTCTAACATAAGGGGCTTCGCATATAGTACATAGGTCTTTGATCTGGCCGAAAAATGACACTCCTTATTTTCGGTATGGATTTTGGATTTTTCAGAATAACAGCATAGTAGCTCCTGCTTTAAATTCCGATTGTTTCAACGACCTCTAAAATATAATCACCAAT
>OMOF01000021.1 GCA_900290375.1 Candidatus Desulfosporosinus infrequens | reverse complement strand
CATTCCTGCAATATGGGTCGGATACACTTCTAAAGGTTAGATCATCACCATGGATGGCATAGGGCAATTTGTATTTATGCAAACACGTATGGATGCAAACAAGAACCGTCCCTACTTGCAACCTGAATCTCAGATAGTCTTCTAAGAGATCCGAAAAGACTGTTACCCCTAATAAATCGGCGCTCCCGCCGGGGCTGATTTTGCGTTTAGAGAAATCCTCGTCCATTGCTTCGATCGCCTTCATCCCTTGGGGTGTTTTTACACCACCTATGAAAATAATTTCCTTCGCCCTTGCCTGGACTTCTTTTAACGTTTCTATAGAGTGTCTATGCAAAATAGTGGAATCCTCACAATACTGCATAATACCCAAAAGAGTTTGCACTAATCTTAGGTTTTTGCTTAAATCATGATTTTCTTGATAAAACCCTAGCGAAAAGTCAAATACCGTAGGTAGTCCTTTTTGCACCTCTCCTCGTATTCCCTCAACTTTATGGTGCAGAAAGAGTCTTTCTCCGTGCGAAAGTGAGGATTCATCGAGAATTTTAAACTCACCATACTTGGAGCTTAACTCCCGCTCCACTAACCCAGAAGTCATATCTTTTATAATGCTTGGCAAGGACGAAAAGTGGGCCCTACTGAAGAGTGCTTTCCCTCCAGCAGCACAGCAGACACCCAATAAAAAAAACATTCCCTTATGGGTATTTACACCTGACGTTTTATGAAACATTTGCTGTTCGCCCAATCGCCCAATCTGCCTTATTTGAATAAAAATCTCTTCGGGGGTATTTGAAGTAAATCCTGCCTCAACACAATGAATGAGAGGGTTAATTAAAGTGGTAGCGCTATCAATAAAGGTGAAGTAATCCATATCATGATGGGCGCCACTCGAGGCTCTAGTAACCAACCCTGGCGATGGATGGCAGGCGGCTTCATAGAGCATTGCTTGTACTGCAAGACTTGCTATATTGACACTATGATCATCTACACTCTTATTTAATCCAGTGTTCCCTAACATAATATATTATCCCTATATTCCTTAAATTTTTCTTCAATATAGGCAATAACCTCAAGCTTACTATGTCGCCTCGCCCTTACGCAATGATGAGCATAGTCTTCGCATAGATAGCATTTCCTCATTGGATACCCCAATTCCTGCCTGCCTATACTTTTACCCTTTAAATCATAGACATCTAGGTCTAAACATCTGCCCAGAGGATGTTTCTCTTCAAACTTTATAGCAATCATCTTCAAGGCCAAAACATCTTCCTTAACAGCAACATAAAGAATAGGGCCTTCTGGACCTCGAAGTAGCAGCTTACCACAAATCTTATTGCTTAAACTTGTGCAAACCACAGGGCTCATAGCCTCAATAATGTTGACCGTTAGCTGATTCATTTTCTCCAGCCCAGGATAGTTTACTCTCATAACTAGCAGTGGGGTATGATAACGTTTTAGGAGCTCGTCTATTAATTCAGTCCTATTTTCTCTTGCTGCAAGTAATTCATTAACTGTGTACTTTTGCATCGTCTAGTGCGGAGAGTCACTACTTTTTAACTTCTCCACGATCTCCCTTCCAAGGCTTGTGTTTAGAAACTCAAGGGTAACCTCCGGCAAAAGGTTTTTCAGGTCCTGCAAATCCCCCTGTTTTATTAACTCCCTAACCCTAGCTGCACTTATCGGAATATCCCTAAAGACCTTTCTCTCAACCTCGTGCAGTTCGACACCATAGCTCGGCAGGACCTTCTTAAGGGCCTCATTGTAAGCCGCTGTAACCTGGCAATAGGGTTCGTCTCCCACATATCTCTTAGTTATATTAAAGCTCTTGCAAAAATACTTACCAAAAATTGAGGAGTCTAACTCTTCATAAGCCCTCAACCTTTCCACCTTTTCCCTTAAGAAATAGGCAGGGAAAGTAGCTGAGGATATTATATACTCTCCACTTGGTAATACTTTAACATTTTGTAAGTGCGATACTCCTTTGCGAACCAGTTCAATTCTCGATTTAAAAGGAAACAGTGATTGATCCTCCTCAACAATAAACACAAGGACCTCTTGATTATTTTTAGAAGCTTCTTCAACCAAATACTCATGTCCTAGGGTAAACGGATTACAATTCATTACTAAAGACGCTTTTTCCTCATCCCCGATGTTGTATTTTTCTTTCATTTGCTCTAACGACTTTTTAATATCATAAATACCATTTTCCAAGAGTGCCACATCCGCATTGCTATGGATAAGTTTGAAATTAAGAGCCAAAAAAACATAGGCATTGGCTGGCTTTGTAAATATAAAACTGTGGAATATACCCTGACTAAAGAGTTTATCGATCAGAGCGGAAATCAAAATGGAGGTTAATCCCTCTCCCCTAAGTTCCTCTCTCACAGCAAAGCATTTCAAGACACTTTTTGCTTTAGAACAGGTCGCAACGATTGACGCTCCCGGCGACACTCCATCTCTTATCACTAGAGAATAATCCACATCCTGATCAAGTATTAAGTCAAAGCCCTTAAGAAAGGTTTCAACTTCTTTTCTTGCCACTTGATCCTTGAGATTTACCCTTTCAGGAACAGCTCCATACATTGTTTATTATCCCTCCGTTGACCCATCCTCATAACCATATTATACTATGATTTTTAAACTGGCACACATTTGTAAACGAATAGCCAACTATGGCCCCAGTAGATCATGGAATATTGAAAAAGTCCCTCAAAAGCCTATTGTTACGGGCTTCCAGGGACTCCTCGAGCATAAACATCAACAACATTACGAATATTTTGTTCCATAACTTCGATATTAAGAGCATTTTTCTGAACATCTGTTTTAATCTCTGCAAGTGCAGTAGTTGTAGTATTAAGTTTTATAAGTATCTGATTGAGTAAATCTTGAATTTCTTTATCCATACTACTCGTCCACCTCAATACTATTCTACCGCTCTAGATACCCGTTGTCTATGACCATCCTCACGACATCGATCACACTCCCATCCCGATATTCCACCACTGCCACAATCTTCTCGGAGGTTTCAAGAGCCTTGGGAACCCCGGTAATTTGCTCAGCCAAGGTTTTTAATTCTCCTATGGTCCTGAGTGGAAGCTTAGCTTGACTTAGTTTCTCCATTAAATCCACTCTTCTAGGATTTACAGCGATTCCCCGTTCTGTCACGACAACATCAATGCTTTCTCCTGGAGTTGTAATGGTTGTCACTTTAGCCTTGATCATCGGTAGCCTAGCTTTCATAAGATTGGTGACGACAATTGCGAGCTTGGCCCCAGCGGCTGTGTCACTATGTCCACCTGAACCGCCTATGATCACGCCATCGGAACCAGTCGTAACATTAACATTAAAATCGGTGTCAATTTCAGTCGCTCCTAGGATCATAATATCTAGGTTGTTCACCACGGCTCCCTTAGTGTGAGGATTTCCATACATAGATGCGGACATAAATTGATGTCTGGGGTTATTTCTATAAGACTCGATCGCTGCTAAATCAAAGCATTGAACATCAAAGAGGGTTCTAAATAGCCCCTCTTCGAGCATTTCTGTGAGATAACCTGTGATTCCACCGGAGGCAAAACTGCCAATGGCCCCTTCATGTTTCATTATTCTTTTAAGCTCGGCAGCGACTGCCAGAGAGGTTCCCCCTGCACCCGTTTGAAAAGACATTCCATCCCGAACTAACCCTGAGGCCTTAATCACCTCAGCCGCCATTTTAGCGATAATCAGGGCCACCGGATTGTTGGTGATCTTAGTAGTACCCGAAACTATGCCTTTGGGGTCTCCGATCGATTCCACCCGAACCACGTAATCGACAAAAATTTGGCTAATTTCAATCGGGCAGGCTGGAAAAGGCACCAAATTATCGGTGATAACAATCGTTTTAGCGGCATACTCAGCATCTGACACTGCATAACCCAACGTACCACAGGCCGATTTGCCATACACTCCATTGATATTGCCGTATGTATCCGACGTAGGTGCTGCAATGAAAGCCACATCGATGTGTAAATCCCCACTTTCAATGGCCCTTGCTCTGCCCCCATGAGTCTGCATTATAGCAGGCTTTTTCAATTCCCCTCGTGAAATCGCCTCTGGCACAGGACCTGACATGTAGTTCGCTACAATACCAGTGACCACTCCACTTTTCATGTGCTCAACAAGCGGCGCATGCACTGGAAAAATAGAACTGGCAGCAATCGTTAGATCTTTTAGGCCTCGTTTGGCCAAGGCCTCCACCACCATATTTAGGACATGATCTCCATTCCTCAAATGATGATGAAACGAAATCGTCATACCATCGTTCATGTTTAACTTATCTAATGCCTCTTCTAAACTTTCTAACACTTTTAGATCACCAGGGGGCACACAGGTCAGCTCTACTGAGCTCCTAGTTTTTATCCCGCCATCATTGAAAGCACCTTGAAACGGCTTAACCAAACCATACCCATCAATATAATTTGGAAGTTCTCTACCTGAAATCGTCTTCATAGTCATAATCGGTTTCATCGTTCACCTCTCTACCTCTCCATAAACCCAAGTCTTTGTCCAAGCTCCACTGTGGTTTTTGCCCGATTGATAACAGGAGCATCGATCATTTTGCCATCTAAGGAGAAAACTCCTTTGCCTTCCTTTTTCATTTCTTCCATTGCTCCTAAAATCCTCAAGGCATGTTTTAACTCCGCCTCTGTCGGAGCAAATACAGAATGAATGATCTCAACTTGTCTTGGATTGATGACCGCCTTTCCTGTTAATCCTAAACTTTTTGCCTTAGCAGTGTCCTTGATAAGTCCCTCATAGTCATTCGTATCTGTAAATGGAGTATCAATAGAATCCACCCTTAAAGCCCGGCAGGCAGTTGCGACCTTATTCCGTGCATAAAAGATTTCCTCACCCTCTTTTGTTCTCATAATTCCTAGGTCCGAGGTCAAATCTTCTCCGCCCAGCAACACCCCTACAGTGCGTCTGGAGGCTTTAATTACTTCATGAATCGTTTCTAAACCGATGGCAGTTTCTATCAGAGCAATTATCTTAATGCTTCCAACGCCGTACCCTTCTTCTGTTTCGATCTTATCGAGCATCATATCCACAAGTTTAATATCCTCTTCGTGTGCCTTAGGGATTAACAACGTATCCGGTTTAACCCTGGCAATCATATCCACATCTTGCGGTCCAAATTCCGTATCCAAGGGATTGACCCTAACCACTACTTCAACTTGTGAATAATCCAAATATTTAAGAGCATTTCTTACCAGAATTCTGGCACTATCTTTTTCTGATAGGCTCACCGCATCCTCTAAATCCAAAATAATTGAGTCCGCTCCAAGTATCGCCGCATCCTGAAGCATACCTGGGTTATTTCCTGGCATAAAAAGCATTGTTCTTCTAAACTTCTTCAAATTAGCCCACCTCAACTAATACTACTTCTGGAGATATTGTTTGAACCTTTAAGATTTGGCTTAACCTCGTCTAAACCTTTAATTTCATTACTAACATCCTTGATTCCCGTGAAAAATTATACCTACAAATTAAATTAGGAATCATTATTTTTGTGACTATTCAGGTACTCAGTTAATCAACCACAGATTACACAGATTAAATACATTTTGGCTCTAAACTACAAATCGCTTGTAACTCAATTGATCGAAACTTCTTTTTGTAACGGAATCCCTTTTTCAGCAACTCAATTGCTAATGCCGCCTGATAAACCGCTTCGAGAAACCTTGGTCCAAGTGTCCGGTGTACCTCCATTGCTGCACCAATAATGGCATAGGTCTGTGAATCCCGCTTTATCCTTTGTCTGTGTGTTTCTATCTAATCGTTCTTAATCTGTGTAATCTGTGTAATCTGTGGTTCCCCGTTCAGTGTTTTCCCTTGTAGGTATAAAAAAATGCGGGATTTTAGGTAACATCTCACTTAGGCATATGAACGAAAATAACAAGTGAAAGATGCCTTGGATATTTTGCGTCAGACAATTTTTAAAATATACTGCTAAATAGCTCTTTTAATAGCAGTTTCAACTCTTGCCCCAATCGTGTAATCTAGAGCCCCCTTATCTTGAGCCTTAATAGTAATCCCCTCGATGCCCATTTCCTTAACCTTATGTAAAATCACTTGTTCAATTACATCGCCAAACTGCTGGATAACGATACTTTCGAGTTCAAGCTCAACCTTACCAGAATTGTTGGGCATAACCATGATAAGAATATCGTTGGACTCTAAGGTTCCCGCCTTTGCGATCTTCGTTATTTTCATTTCAATCACTCCATTAACTCCATTAACCTACGTAATACATCCTAACTTAGTTTACACTGTTTTATGTATCTACGTGCCCAAGAATCACTTCATGAATCACTTCAACGCGTACCGCCAGTGATCAGAGTTCGACAATATTTAGGAAAGTATTATTCCCTCGGGTTGGAAAAACCCCCGAAGTGATCTTCGGAGGCCGTTTCCAACCCGAGCATGGTCAAAATAGAACGAGTAGTCCTGGAATCGCTTTACAATTTCAGGACTTCCGCCAAAGAAAGTCCTGTGATTTCGGCGATGAGCTCGACCGCTAACCCTTTCTTCAAAGCCGCCTTGGCTGTCAATATTCTGCCTTCCTCTCTGCCTTCTTCCCGACCTTCCTCTTTTGCAGAATCTAATATCCCCAACTCTTGCCCTAGATAGGCAAGATAGTCGTCATATCCTCGTCGTTCCTCCTTGCTCATCATTAGGTAATCCAGCTTCTTGGCCGCTAGCAAGATTCCTGGTGACTTGAAGTCCTCACGTATTGCACCATGCTTGAAGAAATACACCCATTCGTCGAGATCATCATGAATCATATCCTCGAACTTTTCTACATAAATCATGTAATATTCAGGAAAGACATTTTTGCTGGTGACTACCAACGTTTCGCTATGTTTTTCTTTAGACTTGTGGAGGATGAGCGGTTTTTTCGTATGCATTCCCATCAGCTCAGTTGTGCCGTAATAGATAAAATCTGTGTTCACTTTTTCATCCCCTCGCATGGTATGATACATTATACTGATTGATATAACCTTCACAACTTCGTTGTAGCCCGTCCCCAGCTCCAGACCTTCCACAACTCCTTTTGACGTTCCCCAAAGCAATCGCTGAAGGTAATCCATCTCCCTTTGATTTTGGATCTCAATGATGATGTGTTTCCCTTGGGAATCTTTACACTTTAAATCAACTCGATTAAATTTTCTATTTTCGGCTTCCCTGTTTCCTTCGCTTTCTAAAATATTTTCTATAACGATAGTTTCTTTCAACAAGTTGGAAAGAAACCCTTCCAGTACATCAAAATTAGCCTTGTTACGGAGTATGTATTTCATAGCCCAGTCAAAGCGTACAAGCTTCTTTATAACCATAATTCCCCATCCCTCCCTTATGGTTTATACAGTTATATTTTACCATTAGCAGGGTGAATATTCTACCTTCTCATTCGACTAATCAAACTATCAAACTATTAGGCTATTAGCTCTTTCTGTACTTCTACGAACCCTCCACACAGCATCCGATCGCCCCATTAAACTGGGGCTCCTGCGGTATAACAATCGGCCGACCCGCCCCAGCCTGTAAAAGCTTACCTACTGCGTGGTTGTGCGCCACACCCCCAGTAAAGACCAAAACCTCCCCGGCAAAAGAACGCAGAAGAGGCAAAATTCGCTTGACAATCGTGGCGTTAACCCCAGCCGCAAGTTCGGCCAGCGGAAACCCTTCCACGATCTTACCTATCAGTTCACTTTCCCCAAACACCGCACACGTAGAATTCAGCTCCACTGGGGCATCGGCATATTGTCCCAGTTCCTCAAGCGTCACATCAAGGATGCTCGCCATATTCTCCAAGTAACGGCCAGAGGAAGCCGCACACTTATCGTTCGTCAGGAAATCGATCATTTTGCCCTTGCGGACCTGGATGATTTTACTATCTTGCCCCCCCAGATCGACCAAAGTGAAATCCAGTAACCCCGTCTGATAAATCACGCCCAACACATGCGCCTTAAGCTCCGGAATCGCCTCACCTCCAGCAAGTTCCAAGGTATTCCGCCCATAGCCAGTGGAAACCAAGCGCTCCACCACAGGTAATCCCAAAGCTTCAAAATTAACGACCAATTTCTCCCCTTGTTTGCGCCCATACTCCCGGTAAAACCGGATCGTATCCAAGCTCTCCAACCGCAGGATCTCTAAACGTTCTCCCTCCGCCCGTCGTCGCATAAGGGCAATCTTCACACTCCTGCTCCCCAAATCAATACCACAAACGGTTTCTCCAGACATGTTCCGCCCCCTTCTCTGTCACGTTCCGTAACCCTTCGTAATCTTACGTAACCTTTCCTCAGAGACTCCCACAGAGGGTCTCAAGAACACGGCGCGAAGCCTTTGCGCGAGTCGTAGCCAAACTTGGCGTAAACCCTCTTTCACAAGCAGGGCGGAACACAAGGTCCCTTCTCGCCATCCTGCAAGTAGGTTAATACGTGCGAAGACAGTGTCTTCGGGCTACAGGGACACTTGGCCATCACGTCGCCTTGCCATCCTTGGCGGCGCTCTAACCTGAAACATCGTGTTTCAGTCACGGCCGGCGGATGTGTTCTGCCCGCTTGCATCAAGGTTTAACGCCTTAGTTTGGCACGACGAACGCAGGGCTGACCAAGTGTTCTTGAGACCCTCTAGTCTCCGAGCATACTCAAAAAAGACTCCACCCTCATCTTAGTCCGTGCGTCCAACCCCGTAGGATTTTCTCCTTCCAAAGTTAAAATCGGGTAAGCCAGCTTCTTCCTAATTATCAGATCCTCAATCTGGCGATAGCAAAAGCTCTGCGTATAGTGTATGATCCC
>OMOF01000835.1 GCA_900290375.1 Candidatus Desulfosporosinus infrequens | reverse complement strand
TCTTAGGCGTAAATGCACCCGATTGGGATACACCGATCAATACATCTACCCCTTTCGCAATCTCCTCGATACTACCTTGCCTTTTTTCCAAATTGGTTTTTGATAGAAGAGCTGCCTGAACGCGATTCGTCCGAGACATTTCCATTCCTTCATACATTGCCCCTTTGGAGTTCATCATAATAACATTACTTGCACCCGCATTTAGTAATAATTGTACAATGGCGGTACCAGCAGCACCAGCACCATTTACCACAATTTTCACTTCCGACAATTGTTTTTTTACTAGGCGTAATCCACCAATGGTAGCTGCCACGGCAATAATGGCTGTCCCATGTTGATCATCATGAAATACGGGGATATCCATTTGTTCTTTAAGAGCATCTTCAATGTCGTAACATTTAGGGGAAGAAATATCTTCTAAATTAATTCCCGCAAAATTAGGTTGCAACATCCGAACGGTCTTAATGAATTCATCTGCATCCTTAGTGTCAATAGAAAGAGGTATGGCATCTACATCACCGAAAGTTTTATATAATACCGCTTTGCCTTCCATTACTGGTATCGCAGCCTCTGGGCCAATATCTCCTAACCCCAAAACTCGCGTTCCATCCGTAATAACTGCTACCATATTACCGCGGCAGGTATATTCAAAGGATAAATCTTTATCACGATGAATTTCCATGCAAGGTTCTGCTACCCCTGGTGTATAAGCCAAGCTAAGATCATAGCCATCTTTTAGTTGCACCTTGGCAACCACACCTAATTTTCCACCATTTTCTTGATGATATTGTAATGCTTCTTCTCGTAAGCCCATATCCTTATCGCCTCACATTTATTATATTTATTATTCCTATACAAATCTTATTACCTAGGGCTCACAAAAAGCTCCGCGTTATTGAAGCGTAAAACTCTCACTTCTATGAAAGAGCGCATTTGCCCTTACTATTTTTCCATTTCCGGGTTGAAAAATGTTCCAAAAAGTTTCTGATCAGAAGGCTTATCTTCGGGAATCGGATGGGAAACCCATGTAGTATTCATGTAATG
>OMOF01000194.1 GCA_900290375.1 Candidatus Desulfosporosinus infrequens | reverse complement strand
TGTACCTGTTACCCAAAGCGTACTGGATAGCGTTACTAAGTACTATGCGTACTATGTTCCTTCAACAATCGCTGTTACAACAGGTCAATCGTTGCCTAACACGGTTACTGCACTGAGCTTTGTAGGGAATAGTAACACCGGAAACTTCGTAAACCTTGTATGGCAACAAGGTCAGACAGCTCAGTCAATTGGGGTCAGCCACACTTCCCTCATGCCGAACTATGCTACGCTGAGTGCTGTGCCGCAAACTGGTAGCTTCACCAACGTTGTAGGTTCCGATGAGCAAATGTATGCAGCCGCGTATAACCAAAACGGTACAATTATCGCTCCTGCCGCTGGAAACCAATTTGACAGTTATGCGTTGGTCTATGATCTTCTAGCTCCAAGTGGTGTGAACTTTGAAAGACTGGGTTCTGCATATCTGCCGACCGTTGCTGTTCATGGAGGAATCGGAGAAGTTAAAGCCATGTTTACCCAAACGAACGGTTTTGTGATTAACCAATTAAATTACGTTGATGGAACAGTATGTTACTCCGATGGAACTTTGTCAACGGCTGTACAAATGCCAACTGGGTATCTCCCTACTGGTTATGGAACTGCTTATGATGGAAGCGGACAAATTAATTTCTATCTTAACTCGAACCCCACTACTGCAGTCATTTCTTCCGGAACGGCTGGCTCTGTCAATGTTAATATTAGTGCTTATTCCAACTCTGCTAGCACAATCGATAGCACTCATGCCCAAGGTTCCGCTGCAGGAACGATTAACGCATCCTTCACGGCTAGTAACTCCATTGGAAGCCTTGGCGTTGCTGCTAATGCAACTGGATTTAGTTCATATGTTCCGTTGTTGGATGGCAATGCGGCTCCTGGAGCGACCCTCACCGTTGCTGGTGTGGCTATCCCTGCAGCCAACGCATATGACTCAACAAAGAACGCTACTTTCGTGGCAGCTCCGTTCAACTCCTATCCGGCTTTGAGTACTGTCCCTAGCCAAGGACTGACCATGAACATGAGTTCTACTTTGAATGGCACAATTAGTAACATTGACGGCTACACTCTTGCTTCTATGCCTAGTAATGTAACGGTTAACGTTAACGGTGTTGGCGAAGTCAGTGCCAATAATGTTAAACTCTGGCAGGCAACGCCTGGTTATAAAGTTGTTGGCTATATGCCAGGTGCTACTAGTGGTTCGTTTACCTTAATTGAAGAGAATCTGACGACCCTAACGAGCTTTATTGGAGTTAGTGTACCTAGCGTCGGCGCTATTGGATCTCAAATTCCTAATGCTGCTTGGACATTGACCAATATCGCTAATAACTTTGAAGAGTTCCTTGGCTTTAACGTAAGTGCTAATGGTGCTTTGCAACCCATGGTAGCTAGTTACTACGCAGCTAATAATACTTTTGCTCCTGCTGTAGCTCCAACATCTGGTGCAATAGCAGCTGGTACATTAACAGCTGGTGACTACAGCCCTGTTGAAGTTGCTCAAGTGTATTCAAGCGATAAGTACTCAGAAAACCCAGTCATTACTGTTAGCAACTCACTCAATAGCAAAACTGCAACAGTAACTGCTAACTTCACTGCAGCAACTGGTGGATTAGTAGCTGCTAAAGCTAGCCCATCCAGCGTTAACTCAGTAGTTGGCGGCTCGCAGAACATCACCATCACTGCTCAAGATGCGTACGGAAATCCGATCGCTAACCAAACCATCTACGTTGGAACTGGAGTAGCAGGCTTGTGGATTACTCAAGTTAATGGTAACGCTATTACTAGTAGTGTTAACATGGGTACTACTTCTTCGACATCGATGCAAACGGTTAGTACTCCTATTCCTCTCTATCAAGTTGCGAATGCACCTGCGTACAATAGTGCATCAGTAACTGGAGTAACTGCTTATAACCTGCAAACTGCTCCAGTAGTGGCCTTGACAACCGGTGTGGACGGCACTGTGTCGATCACTTTGGTTGATGGTAACGTGACTTATGTTGCTAATACCGCAACAGCTACAGTAACGAACAGCTATGCTGTAGATCCAGGTCAAGGAATTAATGCCAAAACCTTAGCCTTCTATTCTAGTAGTACTCCAACAGCATCGAATCAATTGGGTTCTGTTCTAGTTAACTGGGGCGGTACAAATGTACCTGTAACCGGAGTAACTGTTAATAGCCCTACATTAGGACTGACAGTTGGCGGAACTAGCACATTACTTCCCACGGTAGCACCTACCAATGCTTCTAACCAAGCAGTTACTTGGACTTCAAGTAATACTGCTATAGCAACCGTCTCGGCTACGGGAGTGGTGACGGCAGTAAGCGCAGGATCAGCGACCATTACGGCAACGACGGCAGATGGTGCTAAGACTGCAACTAGTTTAGTTACGGTAACAGCTGTTACAACAACTGATGTGATTACTGAAACCTTCGTAGCTGCCGCAACTTTCGGATCTTCAGTAACAATTAATGTTACAAATCCTGTAAATTACGTAGGCGCTACCCAATACGAAGTATTGATCGGTGGTACAGCCGTTTCTGGTAAGGCAGCTCTAAACACTGCGAACGTAATTTTCCCAGCACAAGCGTCGGGCACAGTAGCACAAGTTGAGTTCTTCAATGCTGCGGGTACGCAAGTTGGTCCAACTGCGAGCGTTACTCTTAAATAATCCTTTGAACATTCTAATTTCAGCAGAATAAGTAGTGCAAGGCTGTAGGGGTCTAAACTATACAGCCTTGCACAGAACTTAATCAGTAAAAGTTACTGGACGCAATATGAGCACGGTCAAACCTGTGAATCTTATTATATATCCAGCATATGGAAGCCGTTACTGTGCACGCAGTACAAACAACAAACCATTAGGCTTAATTAGCCTCCATAGAGATGCTGATGAACAAAATAATATTGGAGGAGGAATTATCTGCATGGGACAAAGGTTAGTAAAAAATGTAATGACAGGGATCGCAATCTTATCTGCACTAGGTATGACTGCAACACCAGTGTTCGCCGCCCCGATTCCTACAGGGACTGTTGTATTCGGAGATGGAAATGCATTTGATCTTAATTATGCAAATGCATCAGCGAATTTAACAGCCATCTTAAAGGAAGTAACCACCAAGCAAAGCATATGGGTTAATGATTTTAGCGGCAATCTAATAGACAACAGTACCGGAAAGACTGTTCCGGCTAGCACTGCTCCTGTAGCATTGACTTACACAAATTCGGCTGGGGTAGTATCACAAATTCAAAACAATAATGTTGCTACGGTCAGTGCTATTAACGGTACTGTTACTGTAACAATGAGCGCAGCACCAACTGTAGCTCCAGTTCCT
>OMOF01000004.1 GCA_900290375.1 Candidatus Desulfosporosinus infrequens | reverse complement strand
CAATGCCTATTACACATCAGCAGTCACAAGTATGCTGCAAAGTTTTCATAATTTCTTCTTCGCCTCGTTTGATCCGGGCGGATTCGTGACGGTGGATAAGCCTCCCGTGGCGTTCTGGATCCAGACGATGTTCGCTTATGTGTTTGGTGTACACGGCTGGAGTGTCATTTTACCCCAAGCTCTAGCAGGAGTCGGGTCGGTATTACTGATTTACGCACTAGTTAAACCGTCCTTTGGTAAGACAGCGGCCAGGCTCGCGGCCTTAGTAGCCGCCTGTACGCCCATCGCCGCAGCCGTAAGCCGCACAAATAACGTCGATAGTTTATTGGTCTTTACACTGTTAGCTGCAACATGGATGTTATTTAAGGCTGTTAAAACGCAGAAGTGGATTTGGTCCATCGCCGCTTTTGGGATGATCGGGGTAGGTTTCAATATCAAAATGCTCCAAGCGTATATGGTGCTTCCAGCTTTCTATCTGTTTTATTTACTGGCGTTCAAAGTTAAATGGAAAAAGAAGTTTGGCATACTTGCCGCCTCAACGGCAACCTTACTGATTGTATCGTTATCCTGGCCCCTCATCGTGGACAGTATTCCTGCGGCCAATCGGCCGTACATCGGAAGCAGTCAAACAAATTCGGTCTTGGAACTGGCTTTCGGATATAACGGCATTGCCCGCTTGACGGGTCAGGGAGGGCCGGGAGCTGGCAACAAAACGGGAGACAATGGCGGAATGCCTCCTTCACAGCAGGGCTTTGGGCCCAGCCAGAATGGTACTCCGGGGCAGATGCCAGCGGGTGATGGCAAAAATATGGAGGGGATTCCAGGAGACGGTGGAGGTGGTAGCGGTGGTATGTTCAACACTGGTACAGCTGGACCGCTCCGATTGTTCCAATCCCAGTTATCAGGACAAATCAGTTGGTTACTTCCGTTTGCTTTATTAGGGGCTGTCGGCTTGCTAATGGGGATTCGTAGAAAACAGTCGCTGACGGATAAGCAAAAGGAAAGTCTGTTTTGGCTCGCTTGGTTGTTACCGGTAATGGGGTTCTTTAGTGTAGCTGGGTTCTTCCATCAGTATTATCTCATTATGTTGGCACCCCCCATTGCAGTTCTGACTGGCGCAGGCTGGGTAGAACTCTATAACTTTAACCGCAACGACAAAGGCTGGAAACGGTGGTTGCTGCCAGTCGGGCTTTTGAGCACGACAGCCTTTGAACTCTATATTCTGCTTCCTTATAAGGGTCAGATCGGACTTGGTTTGCCGATTGCTGTTGGAGTTTTGGGTACGGCAGCTTCACTCATGCTGGGCATCAATATCGTCACTCGATCCTCGCATAGCGGTTCAGCCAGTCCTATAGTGATTTTTCCTAATGATAGTGCCCACCAGAAGTTATCGTTTCGAAGCAAAATTAATAGAACTGCCGCCGTAGGAGGCTTGTTCGTACTACTGTCCGCTCCCCTCTTTTGGTCTGCGACCCCCATCATTTATGGAGGAAACAGCATGTTGCCAGCAGCGGGGCCAACATCGTCCGAAAATGGAATGGGCATGCCAGGCGGGGGTCAAGGGCAGAGGCCAGGCCAAATGCCAGGGCAGGCACAGGGCCAGAAGCAAGACGCAACACAAGACACGTCACAGGAGGACATGACACAAAAACGAACACAAGATCGTGCACAGACTCAGGTTGGAGGACAGTTGAACGACAGTGTTGACACGAAGTTGCTGGCTTATCTGACCGCCAATAATACCGGCGAGAAATACCTGTTTGCCACGACCAACGCAGGCACAGCTGAAGCCTACATTATTAAAACCGGTAAAGCTGTGATGGCGATGGGCGGATTTTCTGGCTCCGATCCGATCCTGACCGTCGATAAGTTGAAACAAATGGTTGCCAACAAAGAGGTCAAATATTTCTTGAGTTCCTCTGGCGGACCCGGAGGAGGAAGCTCAGACGTTCAGGCCTGGATTGCCAAGAACGGGAAGGTAGTCCCGCAGACTGAGTGGCAATCGAGCACGGGTAATTCCGGCGCGGGCATGGGTATGAACGGAGCTTCAACCTTATACGAAATCAATCCCTAATAAGTAGGAGGCAAGAGTATGAACGCAGACATTCGTTATTCCATAGTTATTCCAGTCTACAATGAAGAAGCAGTCATCAACCAAACCTACCAACGTTTGAAGCAGGTGATGGATTTAACAGGAGATCCTTATGAACTAATTTTCGTGAATGATGGTAGCTGCGACCATACTGCTGCTATGATCAAGAATTATCGAGATCAGGATGATGCTGTGAAACTCCTGACCTTTTCCCGTAATTTCGGTCACCAAATAGCCATTACAGCTGGGATGGATTATGCGTTAGGCGCAGCGGTGGTTGTGATCGATGCAGATTTACAAGATCCGCCGGAGCTGATTTTGGCTATGATTGAGAAGTGGAAAGACGGCTTTGACGTTGTCTACGCTAAACGGACAAAACGAAAGGGAGAAACATTTTTCAAAAAGCTAACTGCCCGTTTGTTTTACCGAATTCTGAGCGCCTCCACGGATCTTGATATTCCGACAGACACCGGTGATTTTCGCTTATTGGATCGCAGAGTGTGTGAAGAACTGAAACGGTTGCCAGAAAAAAATCGTTATGTTCGTGGTTTGGTGAGTTGGGTGGGATTCCGGCAAACTGCGATTGAGTATGAAAGGGATGAACGGTTAGCCGGAGAGACTAAGTATCCGTTAAGAAAAATGATCAAGTTAAGCATGGATGGGATTACTTCCTTTTCCTATAAACCCATCAAAATGGCAACCTATGCTGGGTCTGTAATCATCACGTCCGGCTTGACCTACTTGGCAGTTATGTTACTTCTGAAGGTATTCTCCAAGTCTGTGATCGCAGGGTGGAATCTAGTTATGGCGATGCAACTGGTGTTGACCGGCCTTGTCCTGACGATGATGGGGATTATCGGTGAGTATATCGGACGTATCTACGATGAAGCAAGAGATCGCCCCTTGTATATTGTGAGTGAATGTTGCGGGATGATGAAAAAAGAACGAAAGGTAAAGAGGGTTGTCTAATGTCGAAACAATCAACTGAGTTTATGAGGTTCTGTCTGGTTGGAGCAGTCAATACAGGTATTGATTTAGCCGTTTTTGCGATTCTCTCCTCTGGGGGTTTTTCACTGCTAGTGGCACATAGTTTATCTTACACCTGTGGAGTATTGAACAGTTTTCTTCTAAACCGGACTTGGACTTTCCGGGGACACGGTCAATCCCACGGACAGCTGATCCGATTCTTGGCACTAAACCTTGTCACCTTAACATTAACGTATGGTTTGTTAGTCTACTTTAACACGTCCCTAGCCTGGCCCTTGCTCGTCTGTAAATTGTTAGCGACGGGAGTGAGCCTTGGGATTAATTATTTCGGAAGCCGTTTATGGATCTTTTCGCCAATCTCAGAATCGAATGGAGTGATCTAGGTGCTTAAAAAGCAACTAGGCAAAAATCGGCCAACAAGGGCGGCGGTATGAAAGGGGCATCTGACTTGTGGCGATAAAAAAGCATATCCTTAAAATAAGCCTGTTTTTAGTTCTATTATTTTCAGGAGTAGTATGCACTACGACCTTATGGAGTTATGGCAGTAATGTTCAATCCACTCCAAATAATATCGTATCGCTTAACTCGATTCCTATTCAAAGCAACCCATCGTCAGGCAACATAGATCAAAGCGGAAGTAAAGGTGTAAATCAGGATCAGAGTATAAGTCAAAGCCAAAATACAAGTCAAAACTCACCTCAACCCCTAAATGGGCAGTTCCAACCTTCGGCTACAAGTCAGAGAATAGCACCTAATCACGGGTCGAAGCCGAATGGAAGGGCAAATGGGAGTGAAGGCACGAATGCCAGTGCGGGTGCAAGTTATACCCCCGAAATTATTGCCTATGCCGTTGCTTTTTTGATCTTTTTTCTTGCAGCCTATTTTCTTGTTATCAAGAAAAAGGTGAAAATTCAGCCGGGTAATGTAAAAATACTGATTCTGACCTTACTTGGTGTGGGTTTGCTCTTGCGAATTCCTTTGGCGCTGGTGATTAGTAGTCATCCATTTGATCTGAGTACCTTTAGAAATTGGGCATCGACTGCTGCAAATAATTTCTGGCAATTTTATCAAGGACGTAACGCCAGTGACTATCCGCCTTTGTATATCTACCTTTTATTTTTAATTGGTAAACTTGGAAGTCTCTCGGCACTGAGTCCCTATTTCACATTACTCTTAAAGTTGCCATCCATAGTTGCGGATATCGCTACGTCCTTCTTGATTTATAGACTCGCTAAGAAATATCTCTCTGTGGAAATCAGCATTCTGCTAGCCGCATTTTACACCTTCAACCCGGCTGTACTGATTAATTCTACGATTTGGGGTCAGGTGGATTCATTTTTCACATTAATCATTGTCGGAGCGATTGTTCTTCTCACAGAAAAGAAAATCGGTTTTGCGTCTGTCTTGTTTACTGCAGCTGTTCTCATGAAGCCGCAGGGGATTATCTTTCTTCCGGTACTCTTCTTTGAATTAATAAGGCGAAAAGCACTTAAGAGTTGGATAAATGTCGTCCTTTCCGGATTGGTTACAGCCATTGTGATTGTTCTTCCCTTTTCTTTGCACACAAATGGACTCTGGATTTTCAAACTTTTTGCAAGTACACTCGGTGAGTATCCCTATGCCTCTGTTAACGCTTTCAACTTCTTCAGTTTGCTGGGAGCGAACTTTACAAAGGATGCAGGTACTCTGTTTGTACTCAGCTATCACAGTTGGGGCATGATGGCGATTGTTCTGATCACAGCATTTTCATGGTTTCTCTTTATTAAAGGGAAAAGCAGGGTCTATGCTTCAGCAGTCGCACTCCTCCTGATCGACGGTGTTTTCACGTTTTCCACGAGAATGCATGAACGATATTTGTTTCCTGCCGTTGCCCTGTCAATTCTAACGTTTATCTATCTTAAGGATAAACGACTCCTGTTGTTAGCCGCGGGGTATAGCACGTCTATTTACATCAACACTCATTTTGTGCTCTATGAGACGCAAATCGGCATAAATTCTATTTCATATGGCCCGGTCCTCATTGTTACTTCTCTCTTAAATGTCTTATTGTTCGTATACCTTATTAAGGTTTTATACGATGTCGCGATTAGAGAAAGGAGGGAAAGTAGCGGAGCTAGTCCCAATGGGGGACTAGTTCACCTCATCTGACCTTTAGTTAAACTAATCTAGGGAACTATTCGGTATTGCAACCATGTTAATAGAAATTATGATGAAACTTAAGGAGGAGATTATTAATGAAGAAACATAGTCACATTCAAAGATCAACCCAAAGAACCTGGCTGATCGTAGGGATGGTATTGTCATTAGCCTTAGTTGGAGCAGGTGGTTGTGGGGCGAAAGCTGCGACAACTGCAACAACCGCCCCAACGTCACCAGTCACCTCATCAACACCAGCCTCTTCAACTTCAACCGCTGATGCCTCGGCAACACAATCAACAACCTCTAGTCAAGAAACTCAGGGTCAAACTGCCCAAAAACCGACACTCAACCCCGCAGTTGAAGCCGCTATGGGGATACGACGTCTTCAAGATAATCAACAAATGGCTTTGACAAGTGACCAGAAAGATAAAATCAAACCGATTTTGCAACTTTTAGTCGATACTTCGAACCCAAGTCAAGATTTTTTCCAACAAAAGGCAGATGCAATTAAAGCTGTCTTTACTGACCAACAGAATACTTATTTGAGTACAAATACTCCGAAAAGCAATGCTAATGGAAATAACCAAAATGGCCAGGATCTACCAAATGAGCAACCAAAAGGACAAAGCGGCGCGCCAAAGGGCGATCAAACTGCTCCTTCAGGACAATTACAAAACATATTCAAACAGGTATTAGCCTCTTTAACATAATTTCAATGGTCAAGACACTATTGACGCTTGTATACACCGAGACCAAGACAGATCCAATGGCTAACTTGGTATCTAATGGAATTATTACCCAAGAAAATGCTCTTCAGACTGAAAATCAAGATTTCCATAATATACTTATTATGGAAATCTTGATTTTGTTATTTATAAACGTTTAAATATCATTCTATCCGATCGCAATGACATGGTTTCGCAGGAGATGCCAGCGGGATACTAATCAAAAGGAAAAAATTAACTTGAAGCGCAAACGTTCCAGAGTTACTATACAATAGTATACTGTTATAAACAGTATACTATTCAAAACATTATACTGTGAGTGGTAGTGAAGTGAGGAAATGAGGTGAAATAAATATGTCAAAAAACTTTGGTAGGCATACCCCAGCATTTTTACTGTTGTTTTTAGTTGATGGTCCCTCTTATGGAGCTTCCCTTCTGACGAGATTACAAAACGATCTTCCTTATTGTCTATCTGATAGCGCAATCGTTTACCGTAGCCTGCAAGAAATGGAAAAAAACAGTCTTGTCGAGACAAACTGGGAAATAAGAAAGACTGGTCAACCCCGTAAATGGTACACGATTACGCCCAAAGGAAAGTTGGAACTTGAGGAATATGCAGAAGACATTCGCCGACGTCATGCTAATTTGGAATTCTTTCAATCGTACTATAGAACTATTACTAAAGAGAAGGAAAGCTAGCTAAATTGCATAGCTAAATTGAGAGGAGATTTTCCATGAACGAAAAACATCAGATTCAATACTCTAAAATTGGCATACTCTCTCTAGCCCACATGCTTAATGACGTATACAGTAACTTTCTTCCGCAGATGCTCCCGTTTTTAGTAGTGTTAACTCCTGGTTTTACAGCCACCCGGGCTGCTATTTTAGTTTCTGCTTTTACTATAACATCATCGTTAATTCAGCCGCTTTTTGGCTATTTTCTGGATCGGCAAGGTAAGCGTTGGCTTGTTCATGTTGGAACTTTATGGATGGCGATAATGCTCAGTTTAACTGGTCTTGTCCATAACTATCTGCTTCTAGTCACCCTAGCAGCGTTAGCTGGTCTCGGCACAGCTGCTTTTCATCCCCAGGCGTCCACAATGGTTAACGTCTTAAGTGGTAACCGTAAAGCCGTTTTACTTTCTACCTTTGTAGCCTTCGGTAATTTTGGTTTCGCCTTAAGTCCACTGCTATTAGTTCCATTATTCCAAACTTATGGTTTACAAGCTACCGTTGTAACTGTAGTTCCTGGAATCTTTGTAGCCATCTTGCTACTTCTCTTTGCACCGCGCAATGATGTTTTGTCTGGCGCCACTCCTGCGCTTTCAGTGGTGATACATTCTTTGAAATCCGCTGCGCGCGAACTTGTTGCCATAATTGGTGTTATTGCTATTCGTACACTGGCTTATACGGGGTTGTTGACTATTCTTCCCTTGTACTTAAAGTCTCAAAACTTATCGAACATTGCTGCGAGCCATCTGCTAACGATTATGCTCTTTGCCGGAGCTTTTGGCGGAATTTTAGGCGGTTTCATCTCCGATTTTTACGGACGAAAACGCTTAATTGTTGGCTCGCTTATTATTTCTACCCCCCTATTTTTTACTTTCTTCTATACTAATGGGACTGTGAGTACGATTTTCTTGGCTTTAGCTGGGGCAGCCTTACTATCTAGCTTTTCAGTCACTGTTGTAGCCGCTCAAGAGGCTATTCCAGATAACAAAGCGCTGGCAGCGGGGCTAACCATGGGCTTTGCAGGAGGAATTGGGGGTCTTGCTGTGATTATTATTGGTCGTATCGGCGATATTTGGGGTCTTTCTGTGGCAGTTTCCGTTATTTTTCTTCTTCCTATCTTGGCTGGTCTACTGGCGTTATTTATGAAAAGCCGTCCGGCAGCTCGTAACCAACGCCTAGCGTAACCCTTATAATTTGCGGGGTTTCATTATGAAGATAAGCCGCCGGTTGCAACGTATTCGTTTGTTAGAAAGCTGTGGGTATGATATAGTGAAATGCGAAAGATTGGGGGTTTTCACGATGCCGCGAATGCTGATTTTAGACGGAAATAGCCTTGCGAATCGCGCTTTTTATGCTCTGCCGCCGTTGACCACAGCCGATGGGCGACCAACGAATGTCTTACATGGTTTTTTGACCATGCTTTTTAGGTTAGAACAAGAACAACATCCGGATTCCTGGGTGGTGGCTTTCGATAAAACCAAGGCAACAGTACGAATCGAACAGTATGCTGGGTATAAAGCACAGCGCAAAGAAACCCCAGAGGGATTACGCCCTCAATTTGATTACCTCAAAGAAATCTTAACGGAATTAGACGTGCCCATGCTGGAACTTGCTGGGTATGAAGCGGATGATCTTATTGCCGCAGTGACTAAACAAACGGAAACACAGGGGATGGAGATTCAGATTTATACGGGGGACAGAGATGCCCTGCAATTAATATCTCCCAAGACGAATATCTATTTAACTAAAAAGGGTATTAGCGAAGTGGAATGTTATGATGAACATACCTTATGGGAACGATATCAGCTACGTCCCTACCAAATCATCGATCTCAAGGGTCTAATGGGAGACAGCTCGGATAATATCCCCGGGGTACCTGGCATTGGCGAGAAAACTGCGCTGAAATTACTTTGGGAGTTTGAAACGGTTGAGGGCGTTTTGGCTAACGCTGATAAAGTCTCGGGGAAAAAACTGCAAAGCAATTTAAATGAATTTGCTGAACAGGCTATACTCAGCAAAAAATTAGCCACAATGCTGACCGAAGTGCCTTTGGCGTTTTCTTTAGATGATTTTGTTTACCGTCGCCCACAAGCAGCTAAAGCAATCCCGGTTTTTCAAAAGTATGAGCTAAAGAGTGTGACTCGTTTATGGCAAGAGCGTCATAAGAATGATGGGGAATCGCTTAGAGAAAGTCCGGATCAGTTGTTAGAGGATTGGCCCGAACGCACCTTAACGGAAGAAGGATGGTTTGCCCAGATAAAACAGTGGGAATCAAGGGGAACTCCACTCACCTTAGCCTGTCGTTATGAGGGAACAGGGTTACAAGGTGGTCGTTGGCTAGAATGGGGAGTAGCAGCACAGGGTGAGGCTTTTATTCTGACACGTACGGAAGCATCCCAACTCGTTAGCCGAGCGTGGTTAAACCTTTTGGGTAATGATCAGATTCCAAAAACCTTGGCAGATAGTAAAACAATAGCCTTGTTGTTGGTAAGTGAGGGCATTTCATTAAAGGGAGTTAAGCTGGATTTAGGCTTGGCGTCCTACCTTATTCAATCTAATCGGACTAAATTTGCCCCACTGGATTTAGTCAAAGAGTACGTGCCGAAACAAGAAGTCTTTCGGAGCATAGCAGAAGAAGCAGCAGCGTTAGCCCAAGTCGCCCCTAAGTTTGAGGAAGAAATCGTTACGCTGGGACTTGCAGAATTGCTCCATGACATCGAAGAACCGTTAAGTTTGGTACTAGCACAAGTGGAACGCCATGGGATTGCAGTTAACGCAGAACAGTTGACTAGTTTCGGTGAAGGAATCAGTATTACTTTAAAACAACTGGAACAAGACATTTATGCGCTGGCTGAGGAGACGTTTAATATAAATTCACCCAAACAGTTGGGAACGATTCTTTTTGAAAAGCTGGGCCTTCCTACAGCTAAAAAGACTAAAACGGGATATTCCACCGATGCGGAAACGTTGGAGGAACTGCGCTTGGTTCACCCAATCGTTAACAAAATCCTCGACTACCGGCAACTGAATAAACTGATGTCAACGTATGTGAATGGATTGCTCGCTCAAATAAAGGATGGCAGGATTCATACTACATTTCAACAAACTGTGACAGCAACCGGCCGGTTGTCAAGCACGGAACCGAATTTGCAAAATATTCCTATTCGGCTTGAGCAGGGACGGCTTTTAAGAAAGGTCTTTCATCCTACGGAACCGGGGTGGGTGCTCCTCTCGGCTGATTACTCTCAAATTGAGCTTCGTATTTTAGCCCACTACTCTCAAGATCCTCTGCTTTGCGAATCGTTTGCGTTGGGACAGGATGTCCACACTCGAACGGCAGCGGAAGTCTTCGGCATCTCGCTTGAGGCAGTTACTCCAAATATGCGTCGGAGTGCCAAAGCGGTTAATTTTGGGCTAGTGTACGGGTTAACTGAGTTTGGTCTTTCAAGAGACTTAGGAATTCCTCGTAAAGAATCGAAGTTTTATATCGAGCAATATTTTAAACGCTATAGTGGAGTCAAACGTTATCTCGAAGAGGTTGTTGCACAGGCCAAACAAGATGGTCAAGTGAGAACCTTGTTAAATCGTCTGCGACGTATTCCAGAGCTACTGAGTTCGAATCGGGTTCAGCGTCAGTTTGGAGAACGCATTGCCATGAACACTCCGGTGCAGGGAACCGCCGCCGACATTATGAAATTAGCCATGATTCATGTTGCCGAAGGATTAAAACCCTTTCGAGCGGCTATGTTGCTCCAAGTTCATGATGAGCTCTTGCTTCAAGTGGCTCCTGAAGATTTGGAAGACGTAGCAGGCCTGCTGATCGAAAAGATGGAAAAAGCCTTCCCGTTGTCTGTGCCCTTGACTGTAGAGTGTAAAATGGGACCGAATTGGTATGATATGCAGCCGTTTAAGGCATATGAAAGAAAATAACAAGTCAAAGATGCCATGGATATTTTGCGTCAGACAAGGAGGCATGTTCACCTCATAGCGGGGCTATTTGGTGAACATGCCGACGCAGTATGACACAAAATAGACTGGCAGACTGACTGGTTATTTACTTGAATGTGCCTATGCCGATAGATTAAGGAGAAAACATGCCAGAACTTCCAGAAGTTGAAACCATTCGACGGACACTTGCCGAACATGTCACAGATTTAAAAATTGAAGAAATTAAGCTAATCTGGCCCTCGGCTGTTATCGGATGGGAAGATCGGTCGTTCGAAGCTTTAGTCACTGGTCGACGCATTCAAACGATAGATCGCCGAGGTAAATACCTTTTAATCCGACTGGATTCGGATTTGACCTTAATAGCGCATATGAGAATGACTGGACGTTTGAATTATTACGCGGAATACCAGGAGCCCGAAAAGCATACTCACGTGGTTTTCCGTTTGGAACAGGGAGAAGTGCATTTTTCAGATGTACGGAAATTTGGTCGTATTCAAGTCATACCCACCCCACAGTGCATCAGCGGATCGACTCTCTGCAAACTAGGACCCGAGCCCTTGGAATCAGAATTCACACCCGATGTTTTGAGAGAGCGTTTTGGGAAGAAAAAACTCTCTCTTAAGGCCGCCCTGCTCGATCAGCATGTCCTAGCAGGCTTGGGTAACATCTACGTGGATGAATCCCTTTTTAAGGCAGGGATATCTCCCGAACGCGGGGTAGATACCCTATCTGAGGAGGAAATTTGCAAACTCCATCAGGCCATTCAAACTATTCTTCAGGCGGGAATCGATGCCCAAGGGACATCTTTTCGCGATTACCGAGACGCTAATGGCGAAAAAGGATTCTTTGAGCGAGAGTTACATGTATACGGACGAGGCGGGGAACCCTGCAAAGTCTGTGGGCAGACCTTAGAACGGTTGCGTCTCGCCGGGCGGACGACGGTTTATTGTTCAAGGTGTCAGAAGTAGAAACAACCAGAAATAAAGGGGCTATCTAGAGAAATGAGTGTTTTATTTTGCCGAGATTGCGGCGTTGATATATCAGGAGTACCGCTGTTTCGGCGGGTTAGTTTTGCGCTGGAAAGTGGGGAAAAAGCCGCCCTGGTCGGTCCGAATGGAGCGGGTAAAACTACCCTGATCCGGGCTTGCTTAGGGGATGTACGCTTAGAAAGCGGAGAAGTTCAAATTCTTGGTACCTACGGCTACCTTCCTCAAACCCCTATTGTTGAAGGTGAGGGAAGCGTATTCGAGTGTGTCCTCCAAGAACGAGCAGATTTGCTACAAATGCAGGAACAGTTGCGTGAGTTAGAAGAGACGATGGCTCTCACACCAAGTGAAAGGGTCATGGAGCAATATGCCGCATTAACAGAGTTATTTGAGCGTCAGGGCGGATACGCCTTACAGGCCTTGGTGAGGAGAATCCTGGCTGGACTGGGACTAGAAGCAGAGATGAACTCTCTAGTCGCCACTTTAAGTGGAGGCCAGAAGACGCGACTGGCTTTATGTAAGCTTTTGCTGCGCTCACCTGAACTTCTGATTTTAGATGAGCCGACCAATCATTTGGATATCGCGGCCCTAGAGTGGCTCGAAGGGTATTTGCGAGATTATCCGGGAGCATTGCTCATTGTGTCTCATGACCGTTACTTTTTGGATCGTACCGTGTCTCGGGTTTTCTGCCTAGAAAATGGAGGATTGAAAGGGTATACCGGGAATTATTCTGAATATGAACTTTTGCGTGTTTTGGAGAATATTACGATAGGCCGTGAAGCAGAGCGGTTGGCGCATAAAATTGCTAAACTTGAGGAGTATGTGCGCAGGAACAAGGCAGGAGTCAATTCGAAGCAGGCCCGTGGTCGGGAGAGCCAGCTCCAGAAGCTGAAACCTATTCAGGTCACAAAGGTAGACCATGGACTGGCAATGTCGTTGGGAAGTGGAGGGCGGAGTGGAGATCGAGTCCTTCTGATCAACGATCTTTCAATTACCTTCGGAGCACGTACTCTTTTTCAGAAAGTTCAATTGGACTTGCGACGGGGAGATCGGGTTGCCCTGCTAGGAAAAAACGGAATTGGAAAAACGTCGATCTTAAAGGCGATTCTCCATCAGACGCATTTCACGGGGACTATACGCTTAGGTGCCAATGTAAAGGTTGCTTACTATTCTCAGGAACATGAAAATCTGGGCAATTCGGGGACGGTGATGGACGAAATTCGAGGCGTCTCAAAGTTGAAGGACCCGGAAATCAGAAGTCTTCTGGCGCGCTATGGTTTTAGGAAAGATGATGTTTTTAAGCCAATTTCTGTGCTGAGTGGGGGAGAAAAGAGCCGTATGGCTTTATGCAAACTTTTCCTCGAGCAAGGAAACTTGTTATTGTTAGATGAACCGACCAATCATCTTGATGCGGAAACCCGGGGAGTACTTGAAGAAGCGCTCCAAGAATATGATGGCACCGTGCTTGTTGTTTCTCATGACCGCTATTTTTTGGACAAAGTTGTCGATAAGATCGCGGAACTCACAACTGAGGGATTGTTGCTATACGAGGGAGATTACACGGGCTTCAAGGAGTATAAACAACAAGAGGAATCGGCAGTTGCCCCGATCGAACGGAATCTCAAGTCGAGTTATCAAAATCAGCAAGAAACGCGTAATGTGGCGCGCGAGAAAAAACGGCTGAAGCAACTAGAACTTGAGATTGAAGAGTTAGAGTTGTTACTTATAAAGTTAGAAGCAGATCTTGCTTTAGCAGCTACAAATTACGAATTAGTCATGAAGCTTCATGAAGAGTGTGAAAAGGTAAAAAAACGTCGAGATAATGCTTTAGAAGAATGGATTGCCGGAAGTGATTAGCCCAAATAGCTTATTAATCCATATATTATCCTGAAGTCGCAAGGTGGAGGGATACATATATGGGTATAGTTTAAGTTTATTCCAGCGCGTTCATTGGGAGCCTCGATTAGACTGGCCAAAGTGGAATATTTGCCGGGCGCTGTGTTAATTTTGGTCGGATTGGGTAAATTGATCTGAGGTGAGTTATGTGTTTACCATCGGACTGACGGGTGGAATTGGAAGTGGCAAATCAACAGTAGCTCAGTGGTTTAAAAAACAGGGAGTTCCTGTGCTGGATGCTGACAAAATAGTGCACCGTTTATTGCTATCAGATCTACCGACTATTGAAAAACTGATTCATGAATTTGGGTCTGAGATACTTTCGGCTAATGGACAAATTGATCGTTCAAAATTAGGTAAACGGGTTTTCCGCGATGAAGATGCACGAAGGCGTTTGGAGCGCATCGTGCATCCTAGCGTGCTTGAAGGCATGCAAGAGGAACGAGCCGCGCTTCAAGATGCCAAAATTCGATTTTGCGTGTGGGATGTACCGTTGCTTTATGAGACAGGGTTAGAAAAGTTTGTTGACGAGGTTTGGGTTGTGTGGGTACCTAAAGACCTTCAGTTTTCGCGTGTTTTGGCGCGGGACAACCTCAGTCGGGCTGAAGTGGAGGCCCGTATGGCAGCACAAGGGTCGTTAGATGAAAAACGTAAACGAGCTGATGTGGTTATTGATAACTCCGGAAGCGATGAAGAACTGGAACGCCAGCTGGCAGAGGCATGGGAGGAATTACTAATCAAGCAAAGGTGCACTGATTCATATTAGAGGAGGTTTAGTCAATACATTAAAAGTAATAGCAAGCCAAATGCAGAAGAGGAGAGGGGATGTCTAAAGAAAAATTGAAAGGTTGGACGATCAGTCGAAAAACTAGTGCTCTTCTTTTATTAGCCATCCTAACAGCTTATTGTCTATTACAAATTCCCATTTTGGAGAAGATCGTTTATCCATATCCACATCGGGACATCATAGAGAAATATGCTAGGCAGTATGGAGTAGACCCTTTGTTAGTTGTTGCTGTAATCCGAGAAGAAAGTAAGTTTCTGCCCCAATCTGAATCGCATAAAGGCGCAAAAGGGTTAATGCAGCTGATGCCCAGTACGGCACAATCAATCTCTGCAAGCATCGGAGACAAAACATTTAGTGACAATGATTTACTTAATCCAGAAAAGAATATTCAATACGGAACCTGGTATCTCTCGAGTTTGCAAAAAGTGTTTTCCAATAATACGACATTAGTGATTGCCGCTTACAACGGTGGAAGAGGACATGTACAAGAATGGATTAAATCTGGTCAGATTGACCCTAAGAATATACGCCAACAGGACATACCGTTTAAGGAGACACGGGATTATGTGGATCGTGTCTTGAAAAGTTATCAAAAATACATTACACTTTATGGTAATAATTCGTCCGGGTAGAGTATCCTGTTATTTTAGAAATTTTGGGTGATATGAGGAGCCCTCCCTTTGGGTATGAGGGATAGGTTTAGTCATGATGAGATGGGAGAGAGCCCTTGTGAAAGATGTGGACCCAGCTGAAACAAAAAAGATTTTGACACGGCTTAAAACAGTGCGTGGGCATATTGCAGGGGTTGAACGCATGATCGAAGAGGAGAAGGAGTGTGAAGAAATACTGCTTCAGCTTGTCGCTATACGCTCTGCCGTACATAAAGTATCTGTTATTATTGCCCAACGTTACGCAAATGTCTGTTTAATCGAAGCGATAGATCAAGGGGAAGATCGTCAGGAAGTACTAAACAAGGCGATCGAAACTTTAATGAAACTCAATCAGTAAATTAGGTTTTTCTTATCCTATTAGACCCCCATGCCGCTGTGCGGCACCACTGATGAATGAAATGAATCTTATTTCAGGGCAGAAAGTATAGGTTTTTGGGGTATTCCTATGTTTGTGAAATTGCACGTATAGAAGCTTGAAAGACAAATATTTTCGTTAGTAGGGGCACGATACATCGTGCCCCTACTAATATGATATCCGTAAATAATAAAAGGACCGAGGTGCCGCCGTTTACTTAGCTGAAATTCTTGGAGGATGACGGCGATTTTTATTAAGAAGAAAAGGAAGAGGCGGAGAATTCAACTAGCCGTATTGACTTTATCTATTATTCCAATTATATTGTTAATATATTAACAATATAATTGGGGGTTGGAAAGATTATAGAAAGTCGAGGCGCGCCAGACGGTTATCTTGCAAACCAAGCGTTATATGAACTGACACTGCTCCATGATTCTCTGGAGGATGTCTTCGAAGTGCACTTTTCCCGGTACGGGCTTTCCTGGCCAAAGTTCAACGCCTTAATTCATCTGTATATGACGGGCGATCGAGGACTCATCCAGTCAGAACTAGGTAATAAGATGCTAGTTTCCAGAGCCAACATCACCGGTCTAATAGGGCGATTGGAAAAAGAAGACCTAGTGGTCCGCAGGAATGACCCCTCCGATAAAAGAGTATTTCGAGTCTGTCTCACTAACCGGGCCTGTGCCTTGATTCAATCCTTCCTTCCCGTACACAACAGTTACGTGCAAAAAGTCATGTCCATTCTCGACATTCATGAAAAGGAAGTGTTGATTTCACTACTAAGAAAACTTAATAAAGGATTGAACTCAATTTAACCATATCCCAACTGTCTTGGCGAATGCCGAGAGACTAAAATATTTTGAAGGAGGCTGGCATATGAACTGCGAACGATGTCAAGAACTTATTCCCGAAGGAGAAAGTTATAACCATAGGGGTAAAACGCTTTGTGAGGATTGTTATATTGGCGCGATGCAACCTCCCAAAACCTGTGATGTAGCAGCAGTGTTCTCAGCAAAAACTCATAGAGATGCATTAGGCCTTTCAGGAACTGAAGGACTTACTGAGTTACAAAAGAAAATTTATGATTATATCAAAGAACATGGTAAAGCGACTAAACAGGAATTGACTGACTACTTCAAACTACCCGCCTGGGAATTGGACAACCAATTTGCCACCCTACGTCACTGCGAGTTAGTGAAAGGTCAAAAAGAGGGAAACGAGATTTATTTAGTGTGTTTTTAATATCAACGACTAAAGTGCGTTTTAATTAGTGCGATGGCTGAAGAAGACAGACCGTAAGATTGAAAGTATAAGCCCTATCCAGTTGGTGGATAGGGCTTATACTTGCGTTTTCTTTCATATGCCTTAACTGATAAAAATTTGTAGGCAGGCTAATAATATTGCAGAGGACTTAATTTCAAAGGTTCACATGGAAACGGGGTTGTATTTATTTGGTCTAGTTAACTTGATTTTTCGGGCAAGGTTGGGTATACTTTAATTGAGCATATGCTCAAAAGGAGCTGATACAATGTCAAGGCGGCGTTGTTGTGGTCTGATCGATGATACCATAGTCTGCCAAACCTTTATTCCACAGGGACAGTCACGCTGGCCTGAAGTATTAATTCAGCTCGAGGAATTAGAGGCGATCCGTCTTAAAGACAAAGCGGGTCTTGATCAGGTTGAGTGTGCAGCGTCCATGGGAGTTTCTAGAGCAACATTTCAGCGGATTTTAGGAGCAGCTAGGTCGAAAATTGCCACGGCTTTAGTTGAAGGACGGCCTATTATTATACGAGGTGGTAACTATGTGATAAAAAATAGGGTGTTTCAGTGTGTTGAGTGCGGACAAGTTTGGGAGGCTGAACCATGTACGGCTGGTGGTAAACACGGATATGAAATAGCCTGTCCTAAATGTGGAAACTTAAAGAAGATGAAACTAAACAACGGTCTTAAGCATACCTGTAGTGGTGGCCAGCGTGGAGAACAAGGCCATGGTGGTTGTTGCGGAGGAAACTCTTAAAGAACAGGTCGAGTAATGATCATCGGAGATCACGAAAACTATAAATATATAATAAATTGGAGGGTTCATTATGTCAAAAAAGATTGCAATTCCTACTAACGGTGAGGTCGTTGATGCTCATTTCGGAAGGGCCGCTGGATTTACAGTGTTTGAAATTGAAGGCAGTAATGCGCATAAATTAGACTTATTAAGTGCCACAGGTCTTCAGCACCAGCATGAAGGACTGGCATCTATGTTCAAGAACAATGGAGTAGAGGTACTCGTCTGTGGAGGTATCGGCGGAGGCATGATCAATGGTCTCAATGCGGTCGGGCTTTCTGTGGTCACGGGTGCTTCAGGAAATGTTACTGATGTAGCTCAAGCGTATGCCCAAGGAAAACTTGTGAGTACTGGGTCTGTCTGTCAAGAGCATGACCATGATCATCAGCATTAAGTCAACTCCTAAAAGGGACAAACTTGACAAACAAGAATCAGGAGAGTAACATAAATTTTGGCTATTATCTTAGCTGGGAAAAAGGTCGTTTAGAAAGGGAGGCAGTACAGTGAGCGAGTCGTGTAGTAGTTGTTCAGCAGCAACAGGAACTTGTACCCCTGAAAGCTGTTCTAGTGAGCCTAAATTGACAGATGCTCAAAAAGCAAGTCATATTGACAAAATAATTGCTGTCATGAGCGGTAAAGGAGGAGTTGGTAAATCCTCTGTAACCAGTATGTTAGCTGTAAGCCTCATGCGCCAGGGATATAAAGTAGGGATTTTAGACGCTGACATTACAGGTCCAAGTATTCCTAAAATCTTCGGAGTATCTGGAAGAGCGGGTGTCAGTCAGGCAGGAATCCTTGCTTCTAAAAGCCGAGATGGGATTAAAATTATGTCCTTAAATCTTATGATAGAAACCGAAGATGATCCGGTCATTTTGCGTGGACCACTGATTACGCAAATTGTCAATCAGTTTTATACGGATGTAATTTGGGGCGATTTGGATTATCTATTAATTGATTTGCCACCAGGGACAGGGGATGTAGCAATTACAGTATTCCAATCCTTGCCTGTCAATGGAGTTGTTATGGTGACAAGTCCACAATCCTTAGCCAATATGGTCGTGCGCAAAGCGATTAAAATGACCCGTCATTATGAGCCACCGATTTATGGGTTAATAGAAAATATGGCCTATGTGCAGTGTCCGGGTTGTGAAAAGAGAATAGAAATTTTCGGAAAACCAAAAGGCGAAGCAGAAGCAAAGCGTAATTCTATTCCTTTCTTGGGAGAGTTGCCGATTGACCCTGCGCTAGCGGAATTATCGGATGCTGGTAAAGTCGAAGATTATCAATCCCCAGCTTTTGATCAAGTTGCCAAACTTTTAGCTGAACAGATAAGAACGAATACTGGTAAAAATAATCTAGCCTAATTGAATTAAGCAAGGCCAGGAGGTTGCTCTTTAGCATATATTCCTGATCTTGCTTTATTTTTTTGACGGATAACGAGGATTTTTCAACCTATGAGATCGCGTTGAGGTGTTAAAAAATAAGTTGGAGGGATTAAAATGAGGAAAAATAGGATATGGGAAAGGTTCTATCCATCAATAATACAATTGTAACTTATTAACTAACAATATATAATTAATCTAATAGTCTATAATAAGGCACAAAAAGAGTAGTGTATTGTCGGTTTTAAAACAGTAAAAAGTTTGGATGGATAAAACAATGTTTGATGAAAATCAAGGACTGTATACGATTGGCACTGTAGCGGAGTTGCTGGATGAACATCCAGAGACACTAAGGGTCTGGGAACGCAATGACCTTGTACGCCCTGATCGGACAGGGTATCAGCGTAAGTACTCGAGCAATGATGTGAGAAGACTTAAGTTTATTAAATATCTTATGCACGAAAAGGGTTTGAACATTGCTGGAGTAAAGCACCTGACTTCTATGTATTTCTGCTGGTACAAGCAGAATTGTCAGGGCGGCGCTCATCAAAATAGCCTAGTTCCTGTCAATGCATCTAAAGCTTGCTGGAAGATTGAAGGTTCTTATTGTCTCGTAGCAAGTGACAAGGCTGAGATGTGTAATTCCTGTGACCGATTAAAGTGCTGTACTGGGTGTAATATGTCGCTTTGAGGCAGTCATATCGAAAGGTCAGGTAGGGAGAAAATCACACCATTGACTATGAGCAACATTATAAATTAAGCTGGCTCTCGCTATCTGCGAGGGCTAGTTTTATGTGCGCTTCTGGTTGCAACCTTACGATAGATTAAGTAAGTATTGATTGAATATTTAGAAGTTTGAAAATACAACATAAATATATATTGACCAATCGATTGTTTCGTTGTATTCTAAGGAAGAATCCCATACCCGTTGGGAGGGGGTAGTTAGAACATTACTTTAGTCCTGCCGGCAAGACATAAACCCATTACATCCAAGAGGACCGTTGGAGGTGGTATGTTAACGGTAGATTTTAGTTTTAGAAAAGAATATTAACTTGTGAGGTGAGGAACAAACGTGAAAAATACAAAACGGCCTTTATTAATTCTAATTTTTAGCGTCTTTGGCGTTGTTCTCTTGGGGTCTTTTTGGTTCACAGCGCCAAAAATTACCCAGGCTGCCTGTGGTGCATCGACCTCTTCGTGTAAAACCTGTCACGAAGTTCAAGGAGCAGATCCCGTCTCTAAAAAGGGAGATTGGCATACCCAACATGCCTTTGGAGATTTCTGCCAAGCATGTCACCTTGGCGTGGCCACGGAAACGGATAAGACAAAAGCTCACGCAGGGATGATCGCTAAACCTTTAGCCCAACCTGATCAAGCCTGCGTATCCTGTCACCCCGCGGATAGTGCAGCTCGGGTTGCGAAATATGGTGGATCTGCAAGTCCTAGCCCCGCGGGAGGTGCAGCAGCAACTTCTAGTGCTTCAACGCCGAGCAATACGCCGACCTCAGGAACTGGGACAGTGGCTCCATCCCCAGCAGCCCTTCAGGTTCCTCCAAGTTCCAATCCGAATTTTGATATCATAGATTTTAATTCCAGCGGCAAATTACCCTGGTTAGCTTGGGCGATCGTCATTGCTGACGTTTTGGCGCTTTTAGTTTTATTCATCTTACTCTGGAGATGGTTAAAAGGCCTATGGCCTTGGTCCTTCTTGCAAGGAAAACAAAAAAATGTTCCGTTTAATACACTTCCCCCTGAAATGCAGGAAGTGTTCGCTCAATTGTTAAAAGGGGATATGGAGACCGTTTTGGCTCTGCAAGACATCCTGAAACATAAACAAGGTAGTCAATTCTTACAGGCAGTGTCTCACTTGCCAGAAAAGGTCCGAGCACAACTTCAAGCACTTGATGAAAATGAACTAAAGTCCTTATCTTCCTTGAGTGACGTAATGAAGAACGTAAAGGAGGGAGAGCACCATGGCCTTTAATCAAAAAATGAAGGAGAAAATATGGTCGCCATGGGCAGCAGGTGCCTTGCTGGGATTAACCTCCATAGCTACCTATGTTCTGGTGGACAAAACAATTGGTTCTTCGGGTGGGCTAGAAAACATTGATAGCATGCTCTTGAAATTATTTCATTCTAACTTAGCTAATTCAATGTACTTTAAATTTCAGATGCCGCCAGTCTTGAGTTTCCAGATTCTATTGTTTGTCGGCATGCTCCTGGGTGCTTTTACGTCCAGTATTTGGTCCAAAGATTTCAAGTTTAGAATGATGCCGGATCAACAATGGACACGGATTTTCGGACCCAGTAAGCTTAAACGCTGGACCATGATTTTTATTGGAGGGATTATCATTGAGTACGCTGCGGGAATTGCCGGTGGGTGTACTAGTGGCTTAGCTATTTCAGGAACTATGCAACTATCTCCAGCGGGGCTAATCTTTATTGTTGGCTTGTTCGTGTCTGGAATTATTACGACTAAGATTTTGTACGGGAGGGATTATTAGGATGATGCTTTATGTTATTCCCATTGTCATTGGATTTTTCTTTGCCTTTGCCCTCCAAAAGGCCGGTCTCGGACACTATCATAAAATCGTCAATCAATTCCGCTTTAAGGATAATACGGTGATGAAGTTTATGATGACAGGGATCTCCGTGGGGTTAGTTGGTCTCTATGGGCTGAAAGATCTGGGTTTTATTCAGCTGGATCAAGTTTCATCCACTTATATTGTCGGTAATCTTTTAGGCGGACTCCTATTTGGGGTGGGTATGGCTTTAGCCGGCACGTGACCGGGTACGTTGATCACAGGTTGTGGTCAGGGGAATTTGGACTACTTGATTCCAGGACTCTTAGGTTTTCTTACCGGTGGCATCCTATTCGGGGCTACCTATCAATCCGTATTTTTGAAAATCTCTACCATCGGTGACTATGGACAAAAAACTCTCGAAGAGCTGTTTCATGTCAACCATTGGCTGTTTATCGGACTTTTTGTTTTGTGCACTGGAGTTTTCTACGTGGGTTCAAAAATAGCGGAAAGTTCCAAGGAAACGAAAAAACGTCCTCTAGAATCCTAGAGCAGCACATGAGCGAATGAAAGGAGGGGGCAAGGTGTCCAAAGTGTATACTTGGGACCAATTGTTCAGCCGCCGTCAATTTATCAAAGGCACAGTCGCTGCGGCAGCCGTTGGCGTTGGCGCAACGTCTGGACTAGGTCTACTAGCTCCAGAAGCCAGCTTGGGGATCAATAGTCCCGCGCAGTCTGCAGCTAAAGGGGTAAAGTATGTTACTACCATTTGCGAGCAATGTGTTTGGCGGTGCGGAGTCATTGCTAGAGTTGAAAATGGCGTCGTGAAAAAATTGGAAGGGGATCCAAACCATCCCAACAATTCAGGGAAATTGTGCCCGCGTGGTAATGCTGGTATTGAAACGTTGTATAGTCCTGATCGAATTAAATTCCCTCTCATCCGTGCAGGAGCACGGGGGAGTGGCTTGTGGCGCAGAGCTTCTTGGGATGAGGCTTTAAGTTATACTGCTGAGCAAATGAAGAAGATAAAAGACAACTATGGCGCTAAGGCGATGATGTTTAATTCCACGGATAACCTCTCCCAACCGTTTTTCGAAATTCTGCTTAAGGCGTATGGTACCCCCAATTACGGAACTCAACGAAGTTTATGCTTTAATGCCATGACGACCGGGTTTCTCTATACCTACGGTATCCCCCAACCGGGCACTGATTATAAGAATTGTAAGTATATAATTTTCACGGGGCGAAATTTAGCGGAGGGAATTTCGAATAATGAAACTCAGGAAATGATCGAAATGGTGGCTAGAGGTGTTAAGGTAGTTGTTCTTGACCCACGTTTTAGCAAAACGGCTGCGAAGGCTACTGAATGGTTACCGGTTCGTCCTGGTACGGATTCCGCCTTCTACTTGGCCATGATTAACGTTATCGTGGCCGAGAAGTTGTATGATGAAACGTTTGTCAATCGTTATACTCAAGGTTTTGAAGATCTAGTGACGGAAGTAAAAGACTATACGCCGGAATGGGCGGAGAAAAAGTGCGAGATCCCTGCGACGACGATTCGGCGTATTGCCCGGGAATTGGCCGCTGCGGCACCAGCCGCTATAGTACATCCTAATTGGCGAACGTCAAATTTTGCCAATTCCTTTCAAACCGAACGGGCCATTGCTGTGCTTAATGCTTTGCTAGGAAATTGGGCCCAACCCGGCGGACTTATTCCCGATCAGGAAATGAGTACAGCTAAGCTGGGCGTGTTGTCGCATCCTCCTTTTCCACCTGCTCAAGGAAGCCGTTTGGATGGAGTGCCTTGGCAATATCCCATGGTGCCGTTAGCCTATGGGGTTATCCAGACCATGCGCGATAATATTTTGACGGGTAAACCCTATGAGGCTAAAGGGTGGCTGATTTCTAGGCAAAATCCGGTGCTCTCGATCCCGGAACGGCAAAAAACCATCAATGCTCTGATGAAGTTGGATTTTGTGGCGGTGATCGATATTCAAGCCAGTGATACGGCCTATTACGCCGATGTGATTCTGCCTGAATCCAGCTATCTCGAACGCTTTGACGGCTTGGTTCCGATCGGAAATAAAATTTTTCTACGCCAGCCGGTGATAGAGCCCCTCTATGAAACAAAAAGTAGCTTAATGATTTACAAGGAATTGGCCGAAAAATTAGGGCTAGGTGAGTTTCTACCTTATAAGGATGAAAAGGATCTCTTGTCTCAGCAACTTAAACCTTTCCCAGTGAGTTTAGAGGAATTACAGCGGGTTGGGCATTATGAAGTAGAAAACTTCAAAGAAGACCATTCCAAAGATTTTGAGTTTCAAACCAGTAGCGGAAAAATCGAAATCTCCTCAGGCATCATGGCTCAAATGGGTAAAAAGGCTGTACCGACTTGGAATGAGCCAGCACGACCAGAGGAAGATCGCTACTATCTCTTGACGGGGAAAACGGCGCAGCATACCCAAATGTTCACTCAGAACAATCGCTGGCTTTTAGAAGTTTTTCCAGTTAATCGTGCTTGGCTGCATACCTCGGTGGCCACTAAGCTGGGGGTCAAGACGGATGATGAAGTGGTTTTAGAGAGTGACGTTGGGAAAATTAGTATTAAAGCTTACGTTACTGAGGGGATACGACCGGATTGTATCTTTATGGTTGGTGGATTTGGGCATGTGAGTAAAGGGCTTAAGTCGGCTTATCGCCTTGGAGCGAGTGATTCGGCCCTGCACAAAACCATCACGGATCCAATTTCAGGGAGTTCCTGTTTAAGTGAAACTTTTGTTATGGTGAGTAAGGCGTAGGAGGGGAAAATATGGCTGTGCGCATGGGATTTGTCATTATCACTTCGCGCTGTATTGATTGCGATGCCTGTATGGTGGCTTGTCGTGCCGAAAACGACGTACCACTGGAGCGTACTCGTAACTGGGTAAAGAGCAGCGGAGTTCAGGGGCAGTTCCCTCTGGTTAAGGAAGTTTTTCAACCCGGAAATTGTATGCATTGTCAGCACCCACCCTGTGTATCCGTTTGTCCAACAGGGGCTTCGCAAAAGCGCCCAGACGGAATCGTGATCGTAGAAAATAGCAAATGTATCGGGTGTAAATATTGCATCGTGTCTTGCCCCTATAATGCCCGTTTTGCAAATCCTGAGACAGGCAAGGCTGATAAGTGCACGTTTTGCTTACAACGTTTAGAGCAAGGGCTAGGACCCGCATGTGTTCAAACTTGTCTAGGAAAATCCCGCCAAGCAGGCGATCTCAACGATCCAAACAGTGTAGTCTCTAAGTTGATCGCTAAATATCCGACCCGACAGCTGTTAAAACAAGTGGGAACTGGCCCCAATATTTATTATATTGACGTAGCAGTCCCTGAAATACCCGAGGGGAAGTGAACTCGTTCAAGGCTTGAACACTCACTTATAGAAGTGGGTGTCATGGAAGTGAATCTACAGTTTAGGAGGTATGCTGCTTGGAATTTACCTGGGGATTAATGATCGTTATTTACCTCTTCACAGCAGGGCTAAGTGCTGGAGCAATGGTAACGTCTAATCTGGCCTTGCTCTACGGCGGCCAAGAATTTGAGCGTGTCAGCCGCATAGGTGCTTATATATCACCTTTCCCTATTTCCTTGGGATTAGGCGTACTCTTACTCGATCTGGGTAGTCCATTTAACTTTTATCGCCTATTCTTAACCTTGCAAGTAAGGTCCCCAATGTCGTACGGAAGTTGGGCGATTCTCCTTTTTACCACTTTAAGTGTCATTTACCTGTATCTTTGGCTCCCAGAAAAATTTCAAATTCTTGGGCACTCTAAAAGCTCGGAAAAGTGGAAAAGAGGGTTGGCAAAATTTATGCCCTTTTTGTCCGTGGGTGTTGCCTCGTATACAGGGCTCCTTCTGAACGCGGCAGTGCGCCCGTTGTGGAACGCTCCTTTGTTGCCGGTGTTATTTCTAGTTTCAGCACTGTCGACTGGGATTGCATCCGTGATTTTGATAGCTACGTTGAGTCCCTGGCAGCGTGCCAGACACCGAGAGTTACACGTCTTGACCAAGGCAGATGCCGCCTTGATAATTCTCGAGGGTTTGCTTATACTAATAATCATCATTATGGGAAGATTACACTCTGCCAGCGAAGCGATGGCTTTTGGTAATTTGTTATACGGTCACTATGCAGGAATTTTTTGGTTGTTGATTGTTGGCCTCGGTTTACTTCTGCCTTTTTCGTTAGAATTGCTGGAACTAAAGGATAAAATCCCTGTCCGCTGGGCTTTAACGGTTACCATCAGTAGTAGCTTTCTCGTCTTAGTGGGAGGATTTTTCGTGCGTTATATCATAACCTATGCTGGTCAGATGAGTGGTTGGTTTTGAGTTCGTTTTAGTTCAATTGAGGAGGCAGGGGTGTCGATGCCTAGACAATCAGAATGGACAAGACGTGCGGTGTTGCGCTTAGCCTGGGGCGGGATTATCGTCGCTGGTGCCCTGACCATTGAGCCTCTTGTTAAGTATCTGACGAGTCAAGAGGACCGCCTCCAATCTCCCCTAGTGCTTTATACCAAACCGCTCGACAAAAACAGTGACTGGCAAAACACAGCCAAAGCTCGTGTGTGGGTAAGGCGAGATGCTTTGGGAGTCATGGCTTTGGTCGCAACCTGTACTCATCTAGGTTGCGAAGTTAATTATCATCCGGAAAAGAAAGAATGGCTTTGCCCTTGTCACGGAAGCATATATGACGTCGAGGGCAGGCCGATTTCTGGACCTGCCCCTAAAGCTTTGCCGAGAGTGGCTGTTGAACTCCAAAAGGATGGTTCTTTAATGATTAATACCGCTAAACAAGTTGGGATGGAATTCCGTATATGAAAGAACAAGTTGCTGAACCAAAACAGGAACTGAAACAGAACAGAAGCTATTACAGGAGCCAGTACTAGAACCAATATCTGAAGGCCGTCAGAAGAATTTCATCAACCATATTAGGCCACGCTTTGTCCCAGGCGGAGCGCTTACAGTGCTCTACACGTTTTGCCTCGGAGGATTATCTTTCTTAGCCTTTGTGGTACTTGGGATCACTGGTTTCTTGCTAATGTTTCATTATCAACCCGGAGAAAGTACTGGTTTCAGTAGTCTTCTAACGATCGCCTCTGTAATACCCTATGGTGGCGTGATTAGAAATTTGCATTATTGGGCTGGTCAGGTCATGGTTGTCACAGTTAATCTCCATATGTTGCGTGTGGTTTGGACCCATTCCTACAAGTCTCCCAAGCAACTGAATTGGCTGGTAGGAGTGTCTTTACTAATATTGGTTCTGGTTCTGGATTTTACAGGTTACTTGCTGATCGGATCTCAAGAAAGTGGCGCGGCCGCTACGGTGGCTGTCAATATTTTGGGGTTAATTCCCGGGATGGGGACTAGCCTAGCGCAGATCTTGTTCGGAGAACCCACTTCATTAAGTGGAAGTACCTTAGTGGTGTATGTCTGGCATTGTCTTGGCCTGCCGCTGGTTGCTTTGTTCTTACAACTCTATCACTTTTGGCGTATCCGCCGTGACGGGGGAGTNNAATGGCACGTTCACCAATTAAACATCTCATCGAAAAAGAGGGCATAGCCGCGCTATTTTTTTTGGTTTTTTGTACGGCCTTAGCCCTCAAGTTTCCGGCAGGGGTCGGAACGAGTAATCAGGCTCCCTCTGTTTCGCATGCCGTTGCTCCGTGGATTTTCGGTCCGTTTCAAATTCTTTTATTATATCTACCGCCGTGGTTAGGCGCGCTTGTTTTTCCCCTGCTCTTAATAGCAGGCGTTGCAGGGTTACCTTGGCTGGTCGATCTTTGGGGTGTGAAGTCGGGTCAGAGGATTTTTGTTGTTTTTTTCGGTCTTATCATGATTCTTCTGATCTGGTTTATGGTTAAAGAATTTTGGTGGACGTAATTAATGAAGAAAACATTCTTGCTGGCCAGTCTTTTTCTGATCCTGATAGTGATTCTCGTCCTGAAACAGGGCACAACTCCTAGCTGGACTCACTTCCAGAAGGAGTATTTTGCTGAACAAATTTCTAAACTGCAAGCCCAGCTCGGAACTGTTAACGATGAAACCAAGAAACAACAGCTTCGACTAGGAATAGCAAGTTATCAAAATCGCAAGCCTGAAATTATTGACCTCATCCTTCCCAATGGTAAGGTCGAGCGCTGTAAAACCTGCCATATCGGTATTGAAGAAATATCAAACTCCCATCCCAGCAATACGGTGGGGTGTGCAGCTTGTCATGGCGGAAATCCTCTGTCGCTTGATGAATCGACCGCACACGCTCAAATGTACGGGAGCGGTCACCCTGGCTCTTTGAATGTCGTCTCTTTAAGCTGCGGGGGAACAGGGGCAAATGGAGTAGCTTGTCATGCTGGCAACCAGGAACAGGCGAAAAATGAAGTCGATTTAGTCAAAACTTCGCTCATGTCTACCAAAGCCGGAGAGTTAAGTGTTGTGCGTAGGATGTTTGGATTAGACAAAACAAAGGATGTTCCCGGACTCTCAAAGGGTCAGGTGGCATTTTTTTATCCTAATCCGCTGCAGGGACGACCGAACGAAATGAGTTTTCGACAGGACTGCCTGAGTCAATGTCATCAAAGCGGAGGAAATATCCCCCTGCCCCTATCTCAAAAGAGCAACGGGCAGAACGTATCAAACGATAAAATACAAGGTAATGGCTGTGAAACATGTCATGTTTTGACGAATCCCACGCATACGTATAGCGGTGATGATACAACAATGCCAGCAAATAATCTTAACCACGGAGTGGTCCATCGCTTAACGACCCAAATACCATACACTCAGTGTAACCAGTGTCATAACCAAGGAAACCATGATGCGCTTAAAATGGGATTCACAGTTCGCCCCGATCTAGCTAAGGTAGTAAGAGATTGGCAAGCTGGAGATACGACCTGGACGGACCGCTTGAGTGACTATTATCTACCAAGTGAAATTTTTGCAAGATGTGAGGTTAGCCTTGACTGTATAGATTGTCATACCAGGCAAGATGTCATGGGAGATGACCAGTTACACACATCCGAGTATGATGCCGTTCATCTGCAATGTCTTGATTGTCATGGAACCAAGGAACGACCGCCTCTAACCAAGAAAATTGATAATCTGCAGGATTTGGCGTTCGAAGAGCAGATAACGAATCCTCAATTTCCAGCGTTGCACATTGGAGATGAGATACTTATGACAGCTAAAGATGAGGAGTTGCCCTTTATACGACATAAGGGAGACAATTGGATTCTGAGTAGTCGCGTGACTGGGAAAACGTTCAATGTGCCCTTAGTTTTCGGTAGCCAATGCCAGCAAGTCCCCGATGAACAAGGGGCAGATTCATGCCATAGATGTCATGACCGAAGTGCCTTGCATTACTAGCATAGACCTTGATGACAAATCAATTCCACCACGATTCTTGAGCATGTTGGAGGTAGGGGCTTTTAATTGGATATATGTTCCCTTGTACTTGGCACGTTGGTGTTACTTCATTGTAAGTTTTGGGCATAGAATTTGATGAAGAAATATTTAATGCGTTGGTAGAGAAGATAGAAATTCTCACACAACGCATTTTTTGGTTGGAGAGCGGGATGAGGGTGGAAGAATAGAAGAGTAGACTGTAGTTCTGCATG
>OMOF01000309.1 GCA_900290375.1 Candidatus Desulfosporosinus infrequens | reverse complement strand
AAGCCAATAGATTCGTTTGTGAGGAAATCTGTAATAAGTAAGTTGCCACTGAAACCATGCCGATCGGCTTGCGTTGATTGACCAACTTCTCAAGATAAACGGCTTTTGAAATCTTCATAACCAAATTGTCGGATGATCTTAATGCCTTCTTCGGCGTTATAAAGGGCGATAGTAGGGAGATTCACACCATTGAACATATTGTTCTTAACCATTGTATAGTGAGCCATATCACAAAACACAAGCCTGTCACCTACTTTTAGAGGTTGTCTGAAAGAATAGTCGCCAATGATGTCTCCCGCCAGACAAGTAGGACCACCCAGTCTATAAGTATCAGGATATTCACCGGGCTTTCCTGCATCAATAATATTTGGTCTGTAAGGCATTTCAAGTACATCCGGCATGTGACATGCAGCTGAAGTATCCAAAATAGCAATTTTCATGCCATTGTCCACAATATCAAGAACCTTGGCAACTAGAAATCCTGTGTTCAAGGCCACCGCCTCACCCGGTTCTAGATAGATATCCACTCCATATTTGTCCTGAAAAAACATTATTGATCGAACTAAGGTTTCAATATCATAATCAGCTCTGGTAATATGATGACCTCCACCAAAATTTAGCCATTTCATGCTCTTAATAAATGAACCGAATTTTTTATCAACCACTTGAATTGTACGTTCAAGAGTATCTGAATTCTGCTCGCACATTGTATGAAAATGAAGTCCTTCAATGCCCTCAAGCTCTGCTGGCCGAAAATTAGACAACGTCACGCCTAGTCTTGAAAACTGAAAACAGGGATCATAAATGGGAGTCTCTATCTCCGAATACTCCGGATTGATCCTGATGCCGCAACTAATTTTTTTGGTTTTAAGATTAATTACTTTGGCTTTAAATTTATTCCATTGTCCAAAAGAGTTAAAAATAATGTGGTCACAATTATTGAGGATTTGATCAAAGTCCTCCTCACCGTAAGCTGGCGCATAAATGTGAACTTCTTTTCCCATTTCTTCATACCCCAGCTTAGCCTCGAACAATGAGCTTGCGGTGACCCCCTTAAGATATTTGCCCACAAGAGGAAATACAGAATACATAGAAAATCCTTTTAAAGCCAGAAGAATGCTGCATCCTGTACGTTGTTGTACGGAATGTAGGATTTCAAGATTTCTTAATAATAATCTTTCATCCACGACATAGCAGGGTGTTGGCAGAGTGCCAATATCAATGTTCATTAATACACCTCAATCAAGAAGAGTTGGCGAGAAACTTTCGCGGTCCCTTTAATACTTACCACTAATTCCGTAAGCTTGTCAATTTCAAGTTTGGTAATATTAAATGCTTTTGGCATCCAATTTAGTGATATACTTTAGCGCAACACCAGAGTAGAGTAGAGTAGAGTAGCAGTTGAAGGAATGAGGGGAAGCACTTAACTTAGGAAAGACCAGCAATAGATAGAGAAGCCCTCCCATAATTGATTTATGAAAGGAGCTTTCTTATGTCCAAAGGTGTACCTTGCGATACATATTAAAGCTATTAAAAACTTTAGTTAGCGGAGCCACCTCGTACCAATCGGAACGAGGTGGCTGTTGCTTTACGTAATCTTTTAGCGATTTATGATGTTCAACCTTGGTTATCTGTCTCCGGCCAATTCCCATTTTTAATTTTATTCGAAGTGAAGAATGCATTGTTGAAAGGCGTGGACTGTGCCTTCGATGAGGGTGAGGTTGCTAACCCGCGGAACCGAGAAGCCCCTAGCTTTAGCTTATGGGGAGTGGTCACTTAGTAAGATAATTTTCTAAGTGTTCCTTAATGAAGGCTGTTCGCACATCAACATTCCTCTTTTGTGCAGATCCAGCCCGAGTAGCTTTTGAATAATCATTTTCGGGATCATTACTAATATCCTTGAAAAACTGTAGCATCCATGCACGAAATGCCTCTGGTTTAACATTTTGATCAAAAGCATCACAAGCAGCGCGATAAATCATAGGAATATGAATGCGTTTTTTAATGAGTTTGGCAATTTCCTTATCGCTGTCTTCGCCGATTGCATCGTGCAAATAGGTCATGACATTGCGAACCTTCTCTTCGATTTCCTCAGTTATACTAGTTACCCGTAAAGTCTCTTCTGCAAATTTCATAATTTCTTTACCTGAAAAGCCCGATTCTGTTTGCATTTCTGAGATAAGAAACTGAATTAGAAGCTGTTGATCCACATAATTATTTTTTGCAATACGTGATAGCTTAATAGTTTCAGTTAAAAACGGATGCGTTAGCAATGGCTTTAAATTATCAAGAACAGAGCTGCCCATACGAACACGGGTGAGTTCAAGATTTGATAAAGGTATGGCCTGATTGCGAAGAAAAAAGAGAAGTTCTCTTTCTTCCGCACCATCTAAATCTCGAACAATTGTGAACGTGAGATTATAATTTAAAATAGTCTGTTGGAGTTCAGACTCTAGCTTATCAAATGTTAACCCTACTAATTCGAGACCGTCAATATCTTTAACTTTTATATTTTTATGTAGCTTAAACTCGTTATTAATAAATTGAATAAGAGTTAAAGTTCGTTGCTTACCATCTAGGACTTTATAATTTTTGCTATTAGGTATTTCTTCAAACAAGAGACTCTCGATAGGGAATCCCCTTAGTATCGAAGCGATCAGGTTGCTTTTGTGTTCGGCATTCCACACTTCATTTCTTTGGATCGCAACCGATAAGTCTAAATAATTACGCTTACTTTTATCGAGAAGCCACTGAACCGTTTTAACTTGAGACGAACTTTTCAAAACAAAAATCCCCTTTTAAAAAATCTAGATTAAAGTAAGTTTATCAAAAAAAATAATAAAAGTATATGAATCTATCACTAACTCACTTGACTCTCATTATCATTCTATCAGCAAGGATATGAGTTCCACGATGTAACCAACCGCTAATGTCCACGATTGCTGAATTAACTAACACAACATAGAAACCAAAAATGATAGCTATTTGCTGTAGCAATCTATTGTTTATCTCTAATCTTCTGTTTAGTATCCATGCCTTGTTCTAAGTAGGTTATGAAGATCGCAACTATAGTTTTTACTACCTCATCTTCAGGTTGATCCAAAAATCCATAGATAAAACCGCATTTGGAAAGAACAAATTGAAAAAGTAATCCATAGAAAACTTGACTAATCAGCTCGAAATTAGAATTAAGAATTGCTCTTTTTTCGTATTGCCCCAAAAGGTATTCTGTTAAGTGTGAACTTAGGCGTATAGGAATTTGAGAAAATATGCGAGCTAATTCTGGATTATGTGGTGCCTCCATGATGCAAAGCCTTAAATGCTCGATACGTTTCATTGCGGTCGTTAGGTAGGTTCTTGCCAAGCATTCCAAGTCATGCTGTAAATCACCGATTAATTCTTTATCTAATTCGTTGGTGAGAGAAGCAGCTGATGCGAATCGATTTATACACTCTTGTAGTATGCCAGCTTTAGAACCGAAGTGTCGAAATAACGTGATCTCATTTACGTTTGCTCTTACTGCAATTTCCCTCGTAGTTGCTGATTCATACCCTTTTTCGCTAAAAATAGCTTGAGCAGCTTTGATTATGCATTCTCTTGTCTCGGCCTTAGACACAATTAGACACTCCCAACATTAAAAAAAATATAGGTAATTATAACACCCTTTACTGTCTCACTTAACTATATGAACGGCCATCCCGTCGGTTGTTCGCCATGGACTGGATGCACTATCTCTCATGGTAGACATTTAGAGAGTTTGAAAGTCTCTAAAATATTCCTCTGGTACTCTATATGTATAGGATCATATCGGTTCAACGATTTAAGAAAACAGTATTAATATCACCAACGATATTGGTATCTAATTGTCCGCCATCAGCCATACTATTTAAAATTTCCATAGCGTTATTATGATCCATTGATTTTCTGTAGGGCCTTTCTTCTCTTAAAGCTTGATAAATGTCTAAACAGGCTATTAACCGTGAATTAAAATCAAGATCTTTGGCTTTCAAACCCTCTGGATACCCTGAACCATCTAATTTTTCGTGATGATTGGAAGCCCATTTTGTAATTTCTTCAAATCCATTAATATCTTTCAAGCAAAGCTTAGTTATATTCGGATGCTTCTTTATTTCTTCAAATTCTACTTTCGATAATTTTCCCGGCTTATCTAATAACTTATTACTAATGGCAAGCTTGCCAAGGTCATGTAAATCCGTTGCAATGACTAATTTCAATGTCATCGTTGTGTCCATCTTATAAAATTTGGCCATCTTCTCAATTTTTTCCGAAAGCCCAGAAGAATGTGTTTGTGTATACTCGGATTTAGAATCAATTATTTTAGAAAGTGTTTTTGTTATCGTGTGTATTTCAGGATAACTTAGCTCATTGTTAAATTCAGGTGTCACTAATTTCAAGTTATCATCAACGCCTTCGTCAGATAAGGCTTTCCAAAATTCTTCCTCAGCAGAAATTTTTAAAAACGCATCTGCCAATTTATAAGAAAAATATATATTTCTATGTTCAACAACAAACGCATTAATTATATGCTTATTAAAAGGGTTTCTCAAATCAAAGGCCAAGTCCAATGTATCTGAAAGAGAAATGATTTGGGATAAGAGAGGAATTTCATCCTTCGATAATCCGAAAAAGCCGGAACCATCATATTTCTCATGATGATATCTAATGATATTCTGTGGATTTGTTAGAAAGGGAAAACTTTTCAGATTATCCTCTCCGATGATGCAATGTTCTTTTCTGCTTTCTAAGATGTTAATCTTTTCTTTGGCTGTACCTTTTAAATTATCGTGCAGAATTTTCATACATGCCCCATTATCATGCATTATAGCCAACGAAGCCAGATCAAATATTTCTTCATTGGTCAATTGAAGTTCACTAGCGATTTTTACGGATATATAGGCTATCCTTTGAGAATGATTTGTGGCCATCCCAAATATTTCGATTTCAATAGTGTCTAATGTATTTGCTACAGCACCTAAAAATGCATTTAAGTTAAAGTTCACCACTGCATCTCCCTACGGTTCAAACATTTTCGAAATCCTCAGATAATTTACTTCTTTCTACATCTTTCATTCATTTCCTCCCGATGCCAGCGAAATATTCCAAGAAAGCACAAAAAAGTCAGACCGTCCAAACGATCCGGAAAATAACTTTATGGCTCCTCGCCTATATGTTCTAGTTTCATTGATCATCTAGTGTCGGTTATAAGATAGATCTTCGATATACTGCCGAATATGCCAGTCAACAGGGATGGCCAGCTGGGGCCTATGTTTCCAAAGTTACGCCTGGCGGTGCAGCTTCTTTGGAATTAACTCATGAGTTATTCAAGTATAATCCGGGCGATAAGGTTACTATCACAATTTTCCGTCGCAACAAAACAATGGACGTTGTAGTGACGCTTGTTGAATCAATTCATCTAACCATTTTCCTGATTCAGACTTAAGAGTATAAAACGTTTCCGCTCCGCAATATTGTCCCATTGCTCCTTAGAAGGGTTTATTTTGGTAGAGTGGTAGGACCAATGAACCTATTCGGTGGTAAAAAAAGGCACACCCTATTAGAGTGTGTCGATCAAATCTCTTATTTTAGTTTCCCTTGTAACGTCTGTAGAGCTTTTTGTAGTTGCGGGTCAAAGCTCGTGTCTGTGGGTAAAATGGTGGCTGATTGCCCTTTGGGTAGTGCCTTCATAAATCATTAGTTCGGTTGGACAGGTAGTTTGTTGTTCTGGGTGTCTTCCAAAGGCATGCGATAGGGCGCTTCATCAGTGGGCCATGGAATAGCGGGATCACGATCTGTAAGATCCAGGTACACTTGGGCACCTATATTAGGTGCATCTTTCCCTACTGAGGGAGTAGATTTCTTCGGATTCACATATCCCTGAACCCAAACATTGCTCACAAGGGTTGGAAAATCATTCTGCGCTGCTATTTCCGTTTGAATGAATTGCGGAGGAGTTAACGAGCTTGGGAGAAGTCCTGACTTAGCATCAATTTGGCCGCTCACGATCCCCGCCGGACGTGGAAACTCCGTTTGGACTTTTTCGCCCTCTAAAGCGACCGTCATGACTTTTTTCCAGATCTGAGCCGGATAACTACCACCATAAACGTTGTGCAGGTAATGTTGGCCATCAGAGTCAGCATCATACCCCATCCAGACGACACCAGCATACGTAGGAGTATAGCCGGCAAACCAAGCATCAGGGTTTCCGGATTTATAACCGTATTTTTGGGGATCCAGAGAGGTCGTTCCGGTCTTGCCGGCCACAGCCCAAGCACCGATTTGGGCAGCGTAGCCTGTTCCATTGGTAACAACACTGCGCAGCATATCATTGATTAAGTAAGCTGTGCTCTCTTTCATGACTCTATTATGAGTTATGGTCGGGGAAACGATGGGAACACCGTGAGAATCTAAAACTTTAACGATTGCATTATGGGAAACTTGTACGCCATTGTTAGCATAAACTCCATACGCCGAGGCCATATCTATCGTAGAAACATGCGCTGTACCCAGAGCCAAACTCAATACTTTATCTTGATTCGTAAGCGGTAAGCCGAGACTATCCTTTCCAAATTGCCA
>OMOF01000902.1 GCA_900290375.1 Candidatus Desulfosporosinus infrequens | reverse complement strand
CTGCAGGTTCCGACTTCAAGTATCCTGCGCGACTAAGTGACAGTGAACAAATCATCCGGCAGGCGAACAATGTTAGCCTGGATCGAATGTTTCTTGACTTCCGGGTGAAGTGGGGAATCACGGATATTATCACAAGTACTGGGATACGTGAGCTGTTCAGCCGTCATCGCTACGGCTTGCAGGGTTTGGATGATACCGGGCAAATCCGCGACATTATCTCTCAAGCAAGTTCCGACTATCAGACACTTGCCCATGCTAAAGAAATACAGGCATTACCTAAAATGAAATATCGGAACGGTTTGCGTGAAGCAATTTACCAATTAGCGGATGAATTGGCAGAAAGTTAAACCGGTCGAAGGAATTACAGGGGAGGATATAATGAACGAAATACAGTTTTTAATGTATGATGCCGATGAAAAAGTGGAAGTTCTTGTTCAAGATGAAACGATTTGGGCAACCCAAAAGACAATTGCAGAATTGTTCGATGTCGATAGAACATCAATTTCTCGTCATTTGAAAAATATTTTTAAGACTGATGAGCTCGATGAAAAAGTGGTTAGTGCAGAAATTGCACATACCACTCAACATGGCGCAATGGAAGGGAAAACCCAAACAAAGCCGGTAAAATACTACAACTTGGATGCGATTATCTCAATTGGTCACCGTGTGAATTCTCACTTTGCGACAAGTATGGATGAATTCTTGAAATTCAACCGCTATGAAATCTTGGAGGGGCATGGGCCTATTTCCCAGAGTGCAGCTACGAAAAAAACGATTGGCGAATATAAAGAATTCAACAAGCATCAAAAAATAATTTCTGATTTCGATAGGGAAGTTAAGAAACTACAGGGAGAACAGAAATGAGCGAATACAAGGAAAATGTGCCCAAGATAAGGTTTTCGGGGTTTACTGACGCGTGGGAACAGCGGAGGCTTGGAGATGTCCTAACAGAAAAGCGGCGTCCTATCAAAATGGAAGATGACTGTAAAACGTCGTAATGAGGGAATCGTATCTAGGGGTTATTTCAAGGGCAAAGATATTTTGGTCAAAAACTATTTTGAAATTAGAACAGGAGATTATTTGATTTCAAAGAGACAAGTGATACATGGAGCAAATGGAATAGTGCCGAAGAGCCTTGATAAATCAATTGTTTCCAATGAATACTTAGTATCCATTGGAAATAAAAACATTACTACCGAGTATTGGACTCTCATATCGAAACAGCCCAATATGTATAGGCAGTTTTTCCTAAGCTCATATGGAGTTGATATAGAAAAGT
>OMOF01000125.1 GCA_900290375.1 Candidatus Desulfosporosinus infrequens | reverse complement strand
TTCAACAACTTCACATACCGTTGCGGCCGTTAATCGAGAACCAAACTTTAATAAATCCAAATCGATGGAGGTAATCTTCAATTTCGGATATTCTTTGGCAAGCGACTTAATAAATCCATGAATACAAGCAGCACTAGGCAATATGCTAACTTCTTCGGCAATTTGATATATATTGTTGGTAATTATTTTCAGCTTAATTGTCTGTTGCAGAAGGTGATACTTTTCCAGCGCTTTGATCAATCTAAATAACGTAATTACTCCACTTTCCTGAGCTTCGTATAAACCCTCAAGATCTTGCGTAGCATCTGGATGCAACTGAATCCCACCCAAAAAATAAATCGTATCAATATCGGCAAAATTATGGATAAAATCGTCCAGTGCCTCAGGATCACTCGTATTAATCACCCAACAATTATCCCCAGTATCAATTACATTTCTGGTACCCAATTTTAATTTATGCACACGATTTCCATGCCGACCAGCAAGTACTTCGACAATCCCTGAACCATCTTCTGAATAAATAATTAAAGTAGATTTTTGCTCTTCAACGCCTATACTATTAACTAATTCAGTGTGCGCTGAGATTGAAGATTTTTTCCACACCGGACGATAATAAAAATCTTCATCCGTTTCTTTAGCTTCTTTTAAAACAACATTATAAAATTTAAGACAAACCGTTCCATCCTCGTCAATAATAGCCACATTATAACTACTGGTTCCGGCTGTCCTGGCATAAGCATACATTTTCGATTTTAAGGGATGTAAAATTTCGACTCGTTCTACCGCAAATGGTAAAGGAGGCCGTGTGCCAAATTTCTTAATGTAACCGATAAGCTGTAGTGCAGAATCTAACAGTGTTGGGTGCAGCGAGTAATAATTCAACCCGAGAGCACCTTGAGGTATTTCTAAAACTCCCAAAACCTCTTCTTTGTTTCCATATAACTCCAATACGCCCTGGAAAAACGGACCGTAATTCATGCCTTTCGATTTAAAACTTTGATAGATCTCTTCCCCTTTGATATTATCAGTACACCTTAACCTAATCTCTTCGATAGAAATAAACGTCCGCTTAGAATCATCACTAGAGGCATCCTGAATCTCACCTTTGGCATGCGAAATATAATTTCCTTTCTGCTGGCTTTGCACTTCAAACAATAGCTTTTCGTTTTCTTTTTTGAACGTAATCAGTACTTTCTTTTCGTCCTCAACCACTAGAGGGTGCATCCAGTAAACCCTAGAAATATGAAAATTGGAATGACCTTTGATTGCAGTAGCAGCTTGAAAAGCAATTTCTAAATATCCGACACCGGGGAATATGTTTAGCCCTAGTATATTGTGATCTTTGACAATCAAAAGCGAATTATCTAATTTTTTACTAAAGACAATACCTGAATCCAAGCTCAAACCAAACTCCAACGAATCGATGAGTGTCCCAATTTCCTTATTTTTTACGTGTGAAATCTTCGAGGAATTACCGGGCGCCCAATATTTTTCTTTGGCAAAAGGATAGGTTGGCAAAGAAAGTCTCTTGTATTGGAAATTTTGGTGCAGTGAGTCCCAATTTACCTCAAACCCATTTGCCCATAATTCAGCAATTTTCACTAGTTTCTTTTTATTAATCCAGTGAGATATCATTTCGCTAGCATCTTCATCTTTGCTAAATACTTCAAATTTAACTTTATTTTTTCTGACATTCTCGCAAAACAAAAGATTATCCGTTGGTTGGCCAGCTAAGAAATCATGGATTTTTTCTTTGATTTCCTCAATATTTAGAACTACCATAGCGAGGCGTTCGTCCATTGCTTCCCTACCCACTTGCAACGTATAGGCTAGGTCTCTTAAATTTAAGGCTTGATCTCGACTAACATTGTTATCCAGAGGATCGGAATAGTAGTTCGATAGCACGGCTTCATGGTTGTCGTATAAATACGCCGAAATTGCTTCCAATGTCATGTACTCGTGAAACATGATGGCTTCAATTTGGAGGTCGAATTTGGCATTAATACTATTAGCCAAATCAACAAATTTTAGTTTATCAAAATCATAATCCTTTAAATCATCTTCGACATGCAGGTGCTTGGCGTCAATTTTTAGGATCTCTGAAGATATTCTTAATAACTCGGTTTGAATTTTTGTCATTATATGTTCCTTGCTATGCCCCTCCAACGGCTTGGTACGATTTATAAAAGCCAAAAAGTCTGCTGCATATTCCTTTAAACGATCCTGGTTCTTGGCAGAAAGGACTATGATCTGGGGTTCCTCATCATTGGTGATATTTCTTTCCTTTTCAATATACTCTTCAAGTACGATGTGAGCATTCGTGCCGCCAAATCCGAATGAACTTACCCCAGCCCGGCGGGGAAGGTCTCTACCTAGCTCATTTTGTAAAGCCTGCCATTCCTTAGTTTCTTGAACAATGTAAAATGGACTGTCTTGCAATTGGATGTACGGATTCACGACCTGACAATGAAGACTTTGGACCAGAGTTTTATGTTTAAGTTGCAATAAGACTTTGATCACACTTGCAATTCCTGCGGCGATCTCCAAATGGCCTATATTGGTCTTCACTGATCCCAACCCACACGGAGCGCCGATAATTCTAGGATCCCCAGAAGCTTGATACAACTCTTTGAAAGCTGCCTTTAACCCATTGATCTCAACTGGATCGCCGAGTTCAGTGCCTGTCCCGTGAGCCTCAATGTAAGTAACAGTTCTCGGGTCGATTCCTGCCTTGGTGTAGGCGGTAACCAATAAATCTGCCTGAGCTTTGGGATTGGGAGCCGTTAAAGAATTAGCGCGACCGCCATGGTTTTCAGAAGTGGCCCGAATGATTCCATAGATATGATCGCCTGCTTCTTCCGCAGCATTTAGCTTTTTCAGAACAAGCATCCCCGCCCCTTCTCCCCGCACATAACCATTAGCTTCATTCGAGAAGGTCTTGCACTTGCCATCCTTACTGAGCGCTCCTGCTTTACTCATACTAATGTGGATCTCCGGAATCAAAATGGTGTTAATACCACCAACGATGGCCATTTCGCAAGTCCCATTCTCCATAGCGCTGGCTGCCCGATTGATTGCAACTAATACGCTGGAACAAGCAGTTTCAACGGGTTCACTGGGACCATGAATATTGAGAAAATAGCTCATGCGGTTAGGTCCCATGGACTGCACCATACTGGTTGAAAAATAACTTTCAATGGGAGTATTGGTCTTCGAAAGCAATAAACCATATCCACTATCTGCTATTCCTACAAAAATACCCGTTTTGGTTCCCGCCAGACATTTTGCCGCATATCCGGCATCTTCAATCGCCTTCCAAATATAGGTCATCAATAACCGTTGCTGCGGATCCATAGTCTCGGCTTCTCGGGGCGAGATACCGAAGAATAGCGGATCAAACTCATCGATCCCGTCAATAAATCCTCCCCATTTGATGTTAGTTTTATTGATTTCTTGCATGGCATCGCCCTCAAAGGCTCGCCAATCCCATCGTTCTTTGGGAATTTCTTGAATACAGTCTCTGCCCTCTAACAGATTATCCCAAAATTGGTCCAAATCACTCGCCATAGGAAAGATACCGCTCATTCCGATAATCGCAATGGATTCAGCGGTAGTTCGTTCCGATTTTAGCTCGGATAACGCCGGTTTACTGACAAAACGAGTGTTATGCCATTTGTTAGCTTCGTTTTTTTCTGACGCGAACACTCTTGATTCTTCTACTGGGGTCCGTACCGGAATTTTAGCCTTTGTTTGCGCTGTAAATTGGGGTGCAAATATATCCTGGTATTCTTCAACCAAATATGTAGCCAAACTATGAAGAGTGGAATATTCAAAGAATATCGTAGGATTCAGGTCTACCTGATACTTTCGATTGATAATATTAACAAATTCTGTCAATGTCAGCGAGTCAAATCCAAAAGCACTAAGCTCCGCATCCTCGTCAATGTACTGAAGTTTAACCTTGAGGATATCTGACATTATTTGCGCCAAAGCCGCTTCGACTTTAGCGATCAAACTGCCGGTATCGATCTTTATAGAATTATCAGAAACCGCCAAAGTACTCATAAGTGGTGCTGTGTCCGGAGTGACTATCGAGAGCAAGCTTTGTTTCATTTGTGCTAATTTGCCTTCCATCACCAGCACCTGATCTTGGCCAGAATCTAAGCTTTGATACAAAGCCCGGATACCAGTTGAGGTTCTCAGCGGGATTGTACCGGCTTTACCCAGCATTATCTTCTCAGTCGCTTCATCAACGTGCATCCCACCCTCTTTCCACAATGGCCAATTGAGAGCTAAGGTACGGCCTTGTCGTTGTTGCGATGCTACCAGAGCATTCCGATACTTGGCATAGGCATCCATAAAAGCGTTGGCGGTAGCGTAATCTGCTTGGCCTGGATTGCCTACCATCCCCGTGACGGATGAAAAGAGGATCAAGAAGTCCAGCGGTAGGTCCCTGCAGGCCTCATCCAAATTCACCGTTCCTGCGACCTTTGGTTCAAGTACTTCTTCCATTTCTTCCTTGCTCTTTTTAAGGATGAAGTTGTCACGAATCACGCCCGCAGCCTGGATAATACCATTCAGACTTCCAAAATCAGCTAAAATTATTTGAATTAACTTGAAAACATCTTCCCTTTGAGTCACATCAACCTGCCGGTATTCGATACGGGCCCCAATTGCCTGCAATTCTTTGAACTGAGCTTGTTTGTCATTATCAAGCGCTGACCGGCCAGTCAGGATCAAGGTTGGGTTTTTAACCTTATTGACAATTTCTCTGGCAAAGATTAGCCCTAAACCACCAGCACCTCCTGCAATTAGGTAGATTCCGTTATCTCGCCACGGAATACCCCTATATTCTTGCGGAATTTCAACAGTTTTCAAGCCGGGAACCCATCGTTTGCCTTCTCGATATCGGATCCAATTATCCAAGGGGCTTTGACTGTTCTGTCTTAATCTCTCGATAATTTTCTCCGAATTCTCCTTCGGTTCCACTTCTATCAATTGCCCAATTAGTTTAGAATTCTCCAGTCGAGCGGTTTTCAGAAGACCCAAAAGCCCAGAGAAAAGTTGTTGTTCACCTTGTGTAGAAATCACAATCTGAATCAACACCTTGCCCGTTGGTTTGTCTTTAAGAATATTTTTAATTTCGGTAAAAGCCTGTTCTGCATAGGTTATAAACCGTTTATCGATACGGTTTTCATTTTCTTTAGATTGAAATACGAGACAACGATGCGTTTGGGCTACCTTTTCCATTATAGTCGCCATGTGATCCTGACTAACCTGGTCCAGCTCACACAGGATCACCAGCTGTTGTGAGTATACAGAGGTTGAGGCTACTTCCAATACTTGTGAGCGAACAATTTCCTGTTCTCTCCAGTCAGGTTGGAGCAAAAGTGTCCCGTAAACTTCCGATTCCGAAATAGACCTAGTCATTGCTGGACTGCTTCCGGCTGAATCGACCTCTTTATCTAACGCCCAATAGCGTTCTTTATTAAATGGGTAGCTCGGTAAGGAAATTTTAGAATATTGTTCGTTAGCGAATAGCTTTTCAAATTCAAGCCGATACCCTTGAACATACAAGTCGGCGATCGCAGTCAAATGTTCCAAATAATCATCGGTACGGATGATATTCTGGCACTCCTGGAGGCATTGATTTCCATATCGCTTCTGAGTTAGTTGCTCACGAAAATTAATATCCGACAGCTTTGCGAGAAATATCTGCGCTTTATCGCCCTTTTCCAGCCAATTTTTTAAGAGTGTGGTCAATTCCTGCTGACTGCTCACAATACAGGCTAAGCGATGGTTGAAGTGTTTTCTTCCTAACAAAAGCGTATAACTCATATCTCCACAGTCTGTCTGGGGCTTTATTTCACAAAAGCGGATTAATTGCTCGGCTTGTTGACACAACTGTTCCATACTGCGAGCTGATAAAACAATTAAGTAACCGGGCATTTCGGAATGCCCTCGTTCTATCTGGGGGGCTTCTTCAATAACTAAATGAGCGTTGGTTCCGCTGAACCCAAACGAACTGACAGCCGCCCTTCTAATACCATCCTGATTTGGAGTCCAATCTTGTAATATCGTATTAACGTAAAAAGGAGTCTCTTTAAAAAAAATGTGTTCGTTTTCTTGCTTAAAGTTAAGAGAAGGAGGTATTTTTTTATATTTAAGAGCCAGCAACACCTTAATGACACTGGCAACACCAGCTGCCGGAGCCGTATGTCCAATATTCGTTTTAATAGAACCTATTGCACAAAACTGTTTTTTAGCGGTGAACTTTTGGAACGAATTGGTCAATGCCTCAATTTCGATGGGATCCCCTAATTTAGTGCCAGTACCATGAGCTTCGATATAATTTATAGTCTCTGGATTAATATCTCCTTTTCGGTAAACCTCAAGTTCCAGTTCTGTTTGAGACAAGGTGCTAGGAGCGGTGATTCCATTGGTCTTACCATCTTGGTTAATTCCAGAACTTTTAATGACCCCGTAAATATTGTCGCCATCCTTTACTGCTTGGGCTAACGGCTTTAAAATGACTGCTCCAACAGCCTCCCCGTTTACAATACCATTGGCGCTATTATCGAACGACATACACATTCCGTTCGGAGAAAGCATGCCAGCATTACTTGTGGCAACGAAATAGTATGGGGCATTACAAATAACCACTCCACCGGCAATTGCCATTTCGATTTCTCCTGATATTATCGCCTGGCACGCCAAATGCATAGCTACAAGGGAGGATGAGCAGGCTGTATCGACGGTTACAGCCGGTCCTTTTAGGTTTAAAAAATATGAAATTCTTGAAGCCAGTACTGAAGCTGAATTTCCCCAGTATGCTTGACCGCCGCCTTGTACCTGTTCTTCGATCATCTTGATCAGATAATCACTTGGTCCGACACCTACATAAACTCCACATTTTTTGTTTGATATAGAATCGTTGGCATAACCCGCATCTTCTAGTGAATTCCAACATTCTTGCAAAAAAAGTCTTTGTTGAGGGTCCATTACTTCAGCTTCCATCCCCGAGATATTAAAAAATAATGGGTCAAATTTATCAACATCTGCCAAGAATCCGCCCCAGCGAGAGTTAGTTTTATCTAATTTTTTTACATCCGGATCAAAATAGGCGTCAATGTCCCATCTTTCCTTTGGTATCTCTGTAATAGAACTTTTCCCCTCAGATAAATTTCCCCATAATTCTTCCACAGTGTTCGCTCCTGGGAAACGTCCCGACATACCTATGATAGCAATATCTTTGGCAACTGGTTGGGCCTTACCAACCAGTTCCGTTTCGCTGTGAGAATCTTGCTGAATAGATTCATTACTATTTTCATAGTTAAGCTCTTGAATTTTTTGATAGCCTTCTCGCGGTAAAATTTTCCGTTGTTTTACCTTTTTCAATATTTTTTTGATTTCACGTTCAGTATTGTATTCAGTTGACATCTTTTACTTTCCCTCCCTTTCCTTTGAAGTCAAATGCTAATTATTCAATTTGATTTTGCAACAAGGGTGTGAAAAACTTCTTATCCTCCAAATTTGCCTTAATAATTAATTGGCTAATCTTATGAGGACTTCATCTTCATTCAACTCACCTAGTGCCAATTTTTCCAAGAGTTCAATGTTGTCATAATCTACCTCTTGAACAATTTTAATAGTAGCTGCTTGGGAAATTAACCTATGTTCATTTTCAAATTTACTGATAAATAGTTCCTCAATTTGTGACTTATATTCGTTATAAAGATAAGCTGACAAATCGTTTACATTACTGTAATCAAACAAAACCGTTGTTTTTAGGCCAATCTCAAATGCTTCATCAATATTTCTTATCAATTCCAATCCGGTTATCGAATCGACTCCATACTCCGAAAACTGAATCTCACGATCGACTTCTCCAATCTCGATCTTTAAAGCCCCGGCGATACATTGGACTGTTTGGTCTTCAGTAAATTGCTTCAAATCGTCTTCATCGAAAGATCTTCTTTGAGCAGAAACTGGGTTCCTTCCAGAGCCCTTTTGAATCGTCTCCTTCTCAAAATTTTCTTCCAGAACTTTTTCTGCCTCTTGTTGATAGCTATCAGTTTTCTTACGCAAACCGATATTTGCCATTCTAAGCAGATGAGGTTCAGCCTTAAGAACAATAACCTGATTCAAGCTATCCTGAGATACAATTCTTTTAATAGCCTCCATTCCTTCTTCAGGCGAGATTGAAATCAAACCAGTTGAGGCAATACGTTTATTGTATTCCTCTGTAGCTGCTACACCGACACTTCCCCAAAAACCCCAATTGATAATTTTTACTGGAAAATTTCCCTGCTCGCTTATATAAGTCGCAAAGGCATCTTTAAAAGCACAAGCCGCAGCGTAATTGGCCTGACCTGCATTACCTACAAATGTTTGTATTGATGAAAAGAACATCATGAAATCAATTGGTTTTTCTTGTAATTCTTGCAAGGCTTTATATAAGACAACACTTCCCTTTACTTTTGGATCTAATGCTGCCCTAAAATTTTCTTCGTTCATATTGCGCAATGCTTGATCTCTCATGACAATTGCGGAATGGACAACACCGTTGATTTCGCCAAGACGTGCTTTAGTTTCTGTGATCGCTTGTTTCATGCCCTGGAAATCCGTCGCATCCACCTGCAGATAAATAATCTTTCCACCAGCAGCCTCTATGCTTGCGATTTTTTCTCTTCTTTCCGCAGTTAATTCACTCCGTCCTAAAAGCGCTATTTTGGCCTGAACTGTCTTGGCCAGATACAGACTTAATTCCAAACCGATTCCACCTGCTCCACCTAGTATCAAATATACTCCATTTTGCTTAAAGGGCATTTCCAGGGTTTCCGCCACTCCAGTGGGTTCTATCGAACGCATGTAGCGCTGACCGTTTCTAATTAAAATTTCTTCTCCCGTTCTATTTACTGGTTCATCAAGCAATAATTTTAAGGTGGACCGCAGCTTTTCACCCGAAAGATCTAAGTCAAAATCGTCAAAATCTATATCCAAACAACTAATTTCCCAGTGCGGAATTTCTTTAGCCATGGCCTTAACTAAACCCAAGATACTGCCCGCATAAGGTATTGTCCGTTCGTGGGGAGTTAATTTCTGCACATTATTAGTAACTACTTTTAATCTGATCCTTCGATTGTCAAATCCTTTGCTAATTAAGGATTTGATTAATCTAAACAACGTAATTACGCCCTGTTCTTGGGATTGTTCTAAGTTATCCAAATCAACAAGATTGGTTTCTCTTGCCAGTAAGCCACCTAAAAAGTATATTTGATCAATTTCTTCAATTTGTCGGATGCAATTGTCCAAAGCTTCACAATCCTTAACATTGATCTCCCACTTTTCGTTGGTTATCTTTTTGTTTTCCTTGCCTAGTTTTATGTCCACTCTTGCATCCTCACGATGACTAGCCCATAATACCTCAGCTATTTCGAAAGTATCGACGGGCGAAAGGAAAACTATTTTTTTCTGGGCACCTACTTTGTCATGAGAACTTTCGCTCTTCCCTGTGACCGGGGCAGGCTTCCAAGCCGGTAGATAAAAACTATCCTCTATCGATACTTGGTGTTNNTGTTTAATTTTCTTATCAATTATTGGAGATACATTTTTTTCCGTTTTCTTATTTTTCCGTTCTGGGACCCATACCCGACGTTTCTCAAAGGGATAAGTCGGCAAGGAGATTCGGTTAGGTTGGAACAATTGATACAACAACAACCAATCCACTTTAATTCCTGAGACCCATAGCTGGGCTATTTTATCAACTTCTCCGTCCTGAATCAGGATATTAATAAATTCTCTTCCTGCCCTGCCTTCGACCAGAAAATCAGAGCGCTCTTGGTTGATTTTGGCATTACCTCGATACAAAGCATCTATATTAGTGTTCCCTTGGCTAAAGCCTGATAATTTCTCCATTAATTCCGAGATATCATTTACCACAAAAGCTAGTCGTTCCTCCATGGCCTCTCGGCCTACTTGTAAAGTGTATGCCATGTCTATCAGGTCAAAGCTTTCTCTCGAATTACCCATAAACACTTTTTCCAAATATTTAACTAGTATTTCTGCATACGCCTTTAATCTTTGTTCATTCTTTCCCGAGAGAACAACGATTTGCGGTGTATTCACCGTTTTATTCACTTTTTGATTATCAAGATATTCCTCCAAAACAATATGGGAATTGGCACCACCAAAACCGAACGAGCTGACACCCGCGCGACGCGTAATTTCCCTTCCGGTTTCATCCATTAAAGGTTGCCAATCCTGGGTTTTTTCTACAACATAGAATGGACTTCCGGTTAATTGAATGTAGGGATTAAGCTCCTGGAAATTAACAGCACCAGGTAACTTTTTGTGCTTCATTGACAGCACTACTTTAAGAATACCTGCGATACCAGCCGCTGGTTCCAGATGCCCAATATTGGTTTTTACTGAATTTATCCCGCAATACTCTTTTTGGCCGGAGACAATCCCTATTTCCCTATTTAACTCTTTAAACGCCTTAACTAAACCATTTATCTCGATCGGATCTCCAAGTTTGGTACCTGTTCCGTGGGCCTCGATATAACTTATGGTGTCAGGGGTAAAATCCGCTTTCTTCAGGGCTTCAATAATATTGGGATTCGGCGCAGTAAGAGAAGCGGCCCGGCCACCGTGATTTATCGCGGTCCCTTTTACCAAAGCATAAATATGGTCACCATCCGCTAAAGCTTTACTTAAAGGTTTTAATAAAATTGCTCCTGAACCTTCACCTCTAACATAACCATTGGCACTCTTATCAAAGGATTTGCACTTGCCATCCGGTGAGAGCATTCCCGCTTTACTAAATGAAATTTGAATGCTTGGACTGATCATTACGTTGATACCTCCAGCAATTGCCATTTCGCAATCGCCATTATATATGGATTCAACCCCTCGATGTATGGCAATTAAAGAAGAAGAGCAGGCAGTATCAATCGGTTCACTTGGCCCACGCAGATTTAATAGGTATGAGATCCGATTTGCTAATACACAATGAGAATTACCTGTCGTAGATAAGGCTTCAATTTCTGTACCATTATCTTGAAGTACATCGATATAATCTCGTGTTGCCACACCGACAAATAAACCAGTTCTGGTTCCGGATAAATCCGAAGGTTTATAACCGGCATCGCCGATTGTTTCCCATACGGTTTGCATAAAGATTCTTTGTTGCGGGTCCATAAATTCTGCTTCTAACGGTGAAATCCCAAAAAACAGAGGATCAAATTTATCGACTTCGTTCATAAATCCGCCCCACTTGGAGATATTATCCGGTAATTCGGTATAGTCCCACCGTTCCGGTGGGATTGTACGAATCAAATCTTTACATGCTTCTAAGTTGTCCCAGAAAACTTCCAGATTATCTGATTGAGGCATAACCCCACTCATACCGATTATGGCAATCGGTTCTCGCGATCTGGAACCAGCCAAACCTGTCACCGTGGGAACCTCTGGAGAATGGAATCTTTGGAAACGTTCTTTTTGGACAATATCGTCGCTGGTGTGCACTTCAATAGTCTCCGTTTTAGAGTGCTTAATGAGTGGCTGCTTGATTTTTAATTTTTCCTGATATTTTTTATACATTGTTTCGTAATACTCATTTTGTAAATATACAGCGAAGGAGTTTAACGTTGGATGCTCAAAGAAGATGCTGGGAGTCAGTTGAATATCATACATTTCATTGATTCGATTGGTAAAATCGATGAAGGTTAAGGAGTTAAATCCAAATTCATTCATATCTTTTTCTAAATGAATATCTTGTTCTTTTATGCGCAAAATATCGCCAATCATACTACTCAGGTCCTTTTGTATCTTACTTAAAAAATCAACGTTCCCCTGATCAGCGGCCTGCGGCAAGTTTTGAAATTGTTCCCTTTCAATTCCCAAAAGTCTCCCGAGCTTTTCTGGCTGACCTGCCAAAACGATGATCTGATGTTCCTGAGATTTCAATCCCTTGATGAATGCATTAATTCCCTTTTCGGTTTCTAAAGGTTTTACCCCCATTGTCTCAAATAATTTTTCGGTTTCCTTGCTTACCTTCAGACCACCGTCTTTCCACAAGGACCAATTCAGGGCAAGAGTTTTTCCGTGTCTTTCTCCTTTTTTTCGTAGTTCTTCTCGTATTTGTGAGTAATAGTCCATAAAGCTGTTTGCATAGGCG
>OMOF01000171.1 GCA_900290375.1 Candidatus Desulfosporosinus infrequens | reverse complement strand
CTCGGATAAACACCTGTTTCTCGTATACTCGCTTTCACTAATTCAAAATAAAATAGAGGAGGACTATTAATGTCTAAACTTGTACCACCGCATGGCGGAAAGTTAACACCTGTATTGCTCCCAGAAGCACAACGTGCTGAGGCTCTAGCAAAAGCTAAAACATTACCAGTAATTCGCATGAGTTCCAGAGAAACTTCTGACCTTTTGATGATCGGTATGGGTGCATTCAGCCCATTGACAGGATTCATGGATAAAGCGAATTATGAGAGTGTTGTAAATACAAAACACTTAACTAATGGCTTAGCATGGCCTCTCCCTATTACCCTTTCTGTTACTGAAGAGCAAGCCGCCAAACTCACGATTGGCATGGAAGTAGCCTTAGTTGATGACGAAACTGATACGTATTGCGGTATATTAACGGTTAGCGATAAATACGAGTACGACAAGGTTAAAGAATGTAAAGCTGTTTTCTTTACAGATGATGCTGTACATGATGGCGTTGTAAAAGTTATGGCTCAAGGTAATATCAATGTAGGTGGTTCGTTGGTAACATTTAGCCAACTCGGATACGCTACTAAATACGGTGATTACTATGCTACACCTGAGCAAACTAGAGCGATTTTTGACGAAAAGGGTTGGGCAACTGTTGCCGCTTTCCAAACACGGAATCCTTTGCATCGCTCCCATGAATTCTTATGCAAGATGGGAAATGAAGTTTGTGATGGTCTCTTCATTCACCCAATCGTCGGAAAACTCAAAGAAGGTGATATTCCAGCTGAAACACGTTTGGAATGTTACGAAGTCTTGTTAGCTAATTATTTCAATCCAAAAACTGTCGTGATGAAAGTATATCCGATGGAAATGCGTTATGCAGGTCCTAGCGAAGCTATTCTTCACTCGATTTTCCGTCAAAACTTTGGTTGCAGCCACATTTTAGTAGGCCGCGATCATGCAGGTGTTGGCGACTATTATACTGCTTATCAAGCTCAAGAAATCTTTGATACCTTTAAACCTGGTGAGCTTCTCTGTCAGCCACTCAAAGTGACTGCGGCTATGTTTTGTACAAAATGCGACGGCATGACTACAGAAAAAACCTGTCCACATGGTAAAGAAGATCATCTGAAGATTAGCGGCACCAAGTTGAGAGCTATGTTAGCAGCCGGCGAATTGCCACCAGGTAATTTTAGCCGTCCTGAAGTTTTGAAAATCTTGCTCAAATATTACGCTAGCAAGTAAGCAGAGCCTTCGTCATGTAATTTGACGAGAAAATACGTGAATTAGTGAAGAAGACTCTTTAAATTGGATCAAATTGATTTATCTAGGGAAATACCTTATGAGAAGAGTTACCCTTCTAGTCGCTATCTTGATTATTTGCAGCTTTCTGATTCGAAGGGTACTCATTCTCTAGAGATAACTGAGATGTCATAAGAGATTCAAAATTTAGAGACTAATTCAAAATCAATAAATATAAATAATGGAGGTTAAAGTATGCCAAGTTTTGTAATTGCAGAAAAGTGTGACGGATGTAAAGGGCAAGACAAGACAGCTTG
>OMOF01000329.1 GCA_900290375.1 Candidatus Desulfosporosinus infrequens | reverse complement strand
ATCCACCTCAAAAGGGATTATTTCGAGTCAGATTTGATGGGGAGCTATAACGACAATGCCTTATATCCACTTCTCCAATTAACCAATACCGTCCACAACGGCATCATTAATGCGGTTGCCAATGGACCTGCCAATATTCGTGGGAGTTTACATTTTGCTGGAACCCTAAAAACAGCTGACCTAATAGCCAAGAGGGATGAAGTTTTAGGGAAGTTTTTCGACATACAAAACAATTCAGGGATTATATTTACTGATTCCCAAACTGGGGAATTTAAGCCCTTCGAAAGTAAGGCCATCCTACTCGATGCTGCTCAAATGGAAACGATCCAGAAGCAGGTCTTTGGCTATTTTAATATCAGCGAGAAAATCGTATTTTCGACCTATAACGAAGATGAATTGTCGGCGTTTTACACCAGCATCATTAGTCCGTTACTCAAGCAAATGGGTGAGGCGTTCACGTATAAAGTATTCACGGATCGAGAAAAGAGCTACGGAAACAAGATTGTTTTTGTATCTAGTAAACTTCAATATACCTCTGACAAGACCAAGGTCGCCATCGTACAATTCCTGGGGCCAACAGGATCACTAACCATCAATGAAATGCGTGACTTATTTGGATTGGGAGCTATCAAAAATGGTGAACGCCGCGTGGAGAGCTTAAATTATATTAATGTAGATGTTAAAGACGAGTATCAGTTAAACATGGCAAAATCTGTGACACAGCCAGTAAGTAGTATCCCAAAAACTGTTAAAGGAGGGGAGGAGCTTAATGCGGAAGAAAACTGATCTGACTGGTAAAAAGTATGGAAAACTGACTATTCTTAAAGAAGGTGTTAACCCAGTCGGAAGTCAGAAAAGATTTTTGCAATGTGTTTGCGATTGCGGCAATATTGCAAATGTTCAAATGAGCCATTTGACTACAGGGCACACTAAATCATGTGGTAAATGTCCACTCAACAGCTATTATGATAGAGACGGTTACATGGTTGGTGTTACCACCAAAGGGGAGGAATTCTTTTTTGATAAAGAAGACTTATATATTGTTAGAAAATACAATTGGTTTATCAATGATAAGGGTTATCCTTCTACTAAGGTAGGGTACAAACATCTTGTTCTTCACAGATTATTACTTGGAAAATTGGATAGGAAGCATATAGATCATGCGAATCTTGTTAAAAGTGATAATCGTCGTAAGAATTTACGGTTCTGTGAGCCAATACAAAATTGTATGAATAGACCCAAAAGAAAAAATGCAAGTTCAATTTATAAAGGGGTACATTGGGATAAATACCTTGGAAAATGGCGGGCGAGAATAACCTATAAACAAAGTACAATTGGGTTAGGTAGTTACGCCTTAGAGGAAGAAGCAGCTTTAGCATATAACAAAGCTGCTTCTTTTTATTTTGAGGAGTTTGCCAACCTGAACGTGATCGAAAGTAAGCCACTCAATTTGGATTATCAACACAAGCTGAAAGTTGTATCACTAGTATGAACAAATACCCGGCTCAACAGCCGCGTCAGCCGGACAAGCGGCTAAATTTCAACGTATTGGAAGGAGGTGAAACAATAAATGCCGGAGGAGCATAAGGGTAAGATGGAATATCGGGCAGTTACCATGCATGCGAGTCTACTGGATGCCGAAGGGGGGCAGTCCCTACTTAAAGTACTTGAGGGCAGAGCCATAGCCTTTGACACACCAACCCCGATCTTCCAAGATCATGACGGGACGCAATATTACGAGCAAATCCACCGCGATGCTTTAAAGGGTGTGGACCTTTCCAATGTCGTTTTGAAATACAATCACTCAGAACATGTGCCTCCCTTGGCAAGTACCAAAGCAGGGACACTGGACTTAAAAGTGAGCAGTCAAGGCTTGGAGGTCACGGCACGAATGGCGAACACCACCCAGGCGAGTGACATCCACGAATTGGTGAGAACAGGACATCTGGATAAAATGTCGTTTGCTTTTACGGTGGCGAATGATGCCTACGATAGCAAAACTAAAACCCGCACAATTTTTAATTTTGACAAAATGTATGATGTTTCGGTTGTCGATTTCCCTGCCTATGAGCAAACATCCGTAAGCGCTAGGAGCTATATCAAAGCCCAGCAAGAGATAAGGAACCTAGAGATTCAAAGGCAAGAGCAGGAAGTAGAGGAAGCTAAGAAGCGGGAGGCTGAGGAAGAACGGCTCGGGTTAGAACAGGAGGCTAAGGAAGAAGAAATCCGTGCGATTAAAGCTCAACGCAAACAATTAATTCTTAAAACATATGTTTAAACGCCTTTCGCTTAAATGCGGAGAGGCGTTCTTTATTGCCCGAAAAGAAAGGTGGAAAATGGATGTATAAACGACTCAAAGAAATTGGAACCCGTAAAACTGAGATTCGAGGTTTGATCGAATCCGGGAGTGAGATGGATGATCAGGCAATCTCCGATGAACTAGATGCCCTGTCTAAAGAAGAACGAGGTATCATCAACAAACTTGAACTGCTCCAGAAGGCACAATCAGGTCAAGTACCCCTACAAACTGTGGAAGGAAGAGCCACGGCACCCGGCGGGTTAACGACTGCCGAGGCTCAAATGTACGAAGCCCGCAAAACAAAAGAGTACCGCAACGCCTTTTATAACCTGCTCAAGTATGGTAAATCGAGCCTGGTAGCTGAAGAAAGAAGCATCCTGCAAGCTGGTAACGCCATAAGCAATGGCGCAAATATTACTGAGCTACGTTTTACCTCGGACGGTGCCAGTGCGGGTGCTGCGATTCCCCAAATCACATTGGATATGGTAATCCAAAAAATGCTGATTACATCGGCGGTCTATCCCTTTATCAGTAAGTACAATATCAAGGGCAATCTGAAGGTCCCTTATGAAAATGTCGTGACGGACGCGGCGTGGACGGCAGAGTCAACCCCTGTCATTCCGGGTGCAGACACACTGGCCTATCTTTCTCTGGCAGCCTATGACCTTATCAAAATGGTGCAAGTCTCCCGCGTGGTAGAACAACTGTCCATCGACGCTTTTGAAGCGTACATTGTAGACAAGCTCTTCAAAAAATTGATGGTAGCCATTGAAAACGCAGTACTGAATGGAACCGGTGTGACCAATAAGCAACCCATGGGCAT
>OMOF01000608.1 GCA_900290375.1 Candidatus Desulfosporosinus infrequens | reverse complement strand
AACAGCTTGGGCAACTCCAACCGTTACAGCTACAACAAATAGTAGCGGCCAAATTATGTTGACATTACAGGCTGGCAATGTAACTTATAACTCAACTACAGGTAACACAGTTAATTCAGATTATGCAACTCAAACAAAACTTATATCCGCAGTTGCAAACAGTATAACTGGTACTGCTTCAATACAACTCAACTAAAAAAAGTGCGAAACGTTGCTCTATAAGCTATCTTGAGTAGTGAAAAGAGCGAAAGGAGCTCCTGTGCCTAGCATGGGAGCTCCTTTCAACTACTCTGCCGAATAGACAAGTGTAAACCTTGTTATGGATAACAGCCTTAAAATCTATTGCCTAATCCTCCTGCACGTCTAACAGTACCTTTATGGTTAAGACGTGAAGCCAGGTGAAGACGTAACTCGGATGAGAGAGTGCGGGGCTCCATAAAAGTATGCTATGGTTATGAATAAGAACCCATGAGTAAATACTTTGGCTAGTCTTTGTTAGAAATAGACTGTTGGGTTAGCAAAGACCTTAGTGCTTGAGACAGCACTTATGAACCGGATTAATTTAGGCTGCTAGAACCGGTTTGGTGAAAGCGCATAGTGGGAACCTAAGGCATGCAAAAAGAGGGATAGGCAGAGCGGAACGTTTGATGCCTTGCGTTTGGAAGCGAGAAGGTGCTGATGAATAACGTGAGGGTTCAGCGGGTCCATAGTAGCGATGACACTCAGCCGAAAAACGGTTATAACCGTAACACCTATGTGGTAACATATAGGAAGGATAAAACTGAGTTAGCCAAGGGACCCAGTCAATGAGGAACCTCGTTGACGGATCGCCGTGTGCGGTGAAAGCCGCACGCACGGTGAGGGCTCGTTATAAAACTGTAGAGAACAGGATAAGACGAGAATGGCACAACAACAATCGTTAATGATTCAGCATCGCTGGTAGCGGCGGCAATTGATCCTTTAGTAAATGAAATCCAGTTGTCAGGAAATATCTCCCTAGCTGCGAATCTTGTGGTTGGTAACGGTTCTAAGGTAATTGACCTCAATGGAAAAACCCTGACAGTTGTAGGAAACGCAATAACCATCAACTCGAGTAACTCAACCATCACTAATGGTACTATCTCTGGTTCCACGACGGTAAATGGTACTGGGACCACGGAT
>OMOF01000054.1 GCA_900290375.1 Candidatus Desulfosporosinus infrequens | reverse complement strand
ATCATAGCCAAGAGCTCGTTTGAATAAGATATTTTCGAGCTGAGCAACAGCTACCTCTCTGCCCCTACCTAAAGCCTCCATTAGCTCCCGGTATTTATTTTTAAAGTCACTCAAGGTACTTCTGGAAATTCCTAGATTTGCAGATATTTGACCTTCAGTCAAACCTGATCTAGCCCATTCTTCAACAAGGGGTAGTTTCGCTTTTACATGTTGCCATTTAGATCTTGACATATTAGACCGGCACCTCCTTCAAAGAAAGTGGCTCTCAGACTATTGAACCGAGAGCCACTTTAACTCAATGGTTATTTTATCTTGGGGCATTCAACACTTCTCTCTCATAACTTTTCCGAGCTCGTTCGATTGAAGTCGCCCATTGCCTCTTTACAAGCTCACTGGTGATGAATGTCGTTGAGAATTACTCTTCTGAAGATCGACTTTGCGGATTCTAAAATGCCAGTTAAGCTCTTTAGCGTCAACCGGTTTATACCCGGCATAAAGCATAGCCATCTTCAACTGGCCATTGGATACATAATGATCCAAGACATTCTCAGCCAGATGCTTTAGACTGTAACTACTTTGTTGGTGGTTGACAGTTTTAATAGGCCGAATATACTCATTAATCCACCAACTTAAAAGTCCTTTCATTTCTTTGGAGAGCTGATCATACTCGTTTTGGATCGGTTCGAGTATTTCTTTATCCTTAACCAACATTACACTTTTAGACTTGACCAAATGTCTGCAACCATATTTCTCACATAGTTCGCCAAGGACAGTCTTCAGCTCTAACAGATTCTTAATATCGCGCACATATTCAACGGATCTAGCACGTCCATCTTTCCCATCTCGCACATCCCAAACACACACATAATTACAATAGCAACTTTTTTTAGGATGATTGATGCCGGAAACCTCAATATCGAAGCCATTTTTCATATCTAGATAAATACATCTCTCCCAATCAATTACTTCAATTGTGTAAGGCTTGCCTAAAAACTCCAACGCGTCTTGCATTTTTGCACTAAGTTTCATTTTTACATCTTCCTTTCTAATTTACAAAAACGATCGCTCAGTCTTTCGCTTACTAAACAAGTTTTAGATAATCTGGTGACGGCTTCTTGAATGGCACGGTTGTAGCCTCAAAATCATTGTAGAAATATTCGCCACCGACATTCTCAATATGGATAGGACCAGTTATTTCTTTATGCTTTTTATCTTCGTAGTATAGAGGAATGCCATTTTCAGCAGAAAACTTTTCCAACGGCGTAGGTAAACCTTTTGCTCGGGCCAAATCGCTCAACACTCTAAATACTTCAAGTTGAAAGCGCTCGATATCTCTGTTCCGATAGTCCCACAAGAAGTCATCAATTTTGTCACCGATAGCGGCATCCATATCCAAGGTATTTATCATTTCTCGGGTGAAGAAGTAATCTTTTGACTGGTATTTATCACCGTCATACTCCTTCGTTATTGGGAATATATTCATAAACTGCCTTGGAGTCAAAAGCGTCATTAGGCTTTTTATGATCTCTAACTTATTGAATCTATCTTTTGCTAATTGGGTAGTTTTTTGTTTTTCTCTACATCTTGCACTTGTGAAAACCTTTACTCCTAAGAAAACTGCTGCCATTAATTCCGTTCCCTGTGGGAGTTCATCGGTTTTGCTAATGATATCCAATTTGCGCAGAAAAACTTTAAGATAGAGTTCACTTCTTGGAGTGCCATGGATTAGTTCAAACATTCTTTTTACCCCTCCATTCATTCGTGAAATTTGTACGAATTGCCAGCACTTCAACTGTCTCCACTTTATAATAATGAGTGGGTACTGCTGAAACCCTTGGTACAGAAGGGTTTCAGCCATTTTTTGAAGTGTCCCCACTTTATAAAAAAAGGTATTACTATATTAGGGGATATATATAAGACATTAAGACTGTGATATAACTCTTTTCTATAAGAGTATATAGTGGGTACAGTGGGTATAGTGGGTACATATAATTAATCCCAGTTATATCAAGGCTTGCAGGCTTTGCAAGGTGTCCCCACACTGTCCCCGCTCTGTCCCCACTCCAAGAAAATCATCTTCGAAATCGTCAATTTCTGCTGCGAACGCTATGCATCTCACCTTGGCACCTCCCAGCCTTTTTTGAACATCGAAACGTTTCTTACCCTGCAAATCTTCCCAGCTTTTTATTTTCCCCGAGTCTGCCCACGCCTGGATAATTTTTCGAGCAGAAGAGTACTGCCCTAGAAATTCGTTCACAACTCGTCTGATAATATAGATATTGCCGGGTTCTCTCACACCAATTTTGACCGTTGTATAAATGCCGCTTAGTTGTTCGTGATGCTCTCCCACCCAATCCATAAATTCCAACCAAGCTCGCTCAGATTCGCTGGCCTCTTGCTTCAAAATTAGTTTTTCAGCGATAATACCTCCCATTACGTATGCTTCGGATTTAGCTAGATTCGCATCTTGACCAAACACCCAAAGATTAGCGAAGTAATCGGCTGTCATAACGGTTGCTAAGGCATCTAGGTGGCTGTCAATTCGATCAATATAATTTTCTCTAAGCCACTTTTGCGCCTCACGGTAAAATGCAACTACTAGACTACGTTCAGCGGACAAAAGTCCTTGCAGGAATGCTATTCCGGCATGACCGTGGCACTCTGGCAATGTTAAATACAGCTCTCTAGCAAGATCCTTATTCTCAGCTAAAGGTCCCCCTTCAAGTTCTATCGTTCGTGTCATTAGACCGTCCATAGAACTTGCATTTGTCAAAGGACCTTCACCTGTAGTTAATACGACGGTTCTCCATGTGTTTAGCTCCTGCAAACCAGCTTTGCTACCCCTGCCCCGACCTTTTCCTTCACCCAGCATGTATAGGATTGAGCTGATGTCCTGCTTCTTATATTGGTTCAACACTTCTCGTTCGTTTATACCCATTGGCAAATCCGAGAACAGGCTCGCCCTTCGTTCCAAGGATGTTGGCGTATTGTCAAAGCTGGATATTATTGCATTGGGTTCACCCCATATTGACAAAGCCATCCATAATGTTGCTGTCTTCCCATCCTGAGAATTACCAAAGTTGTGAACAATGAAATTTCGCTGTGAAAGCACCTTGAGAAGCGGTGTCGAGAATCCAGCGGCAAGAATAAATCGTGCATTCGGTGAGTAACTTCGGACCGTCTTGGCCAGATCACACCACTCAGTTAAAGTCCCTGCTGTGTTAAATCCCTTCAGTGCGTGTAAGCTTCCTAAGTCATCAATGTCGATTTCCACATCTGGAGATATCCCTGGAAAAACAAAGTCCTGACCGCGCCAACCAAACCGTGAAACAGCTTGTCGTACGGGTATCTCTGGATTGTGATATAAGAACTCATCATAAAATTTCGCTAAATATTTAGATCCTTCTGAGCTAACAGCTACGCCTCGGTCGGCCAACGCGATTACCTTTTTCCCATCCACAGCCAGAGAACGTGGCACAACAACGTCCCGCCACCTTCCTGTATACTTGTAGGCTATTTTAAGGCTTTCTGAATTGGTGTCCTGATTATAGAGCCTGGCAGTTATTACCGTTAAACCGCCGCAGGCTCGAATAATTTGAGGCCCATTATCCGTAAGTTTGACGAAGTAAACCCCGCTATCCGAAACCTTGAAATTGGGTGGATACGTGACTCCCGTTGTCTGTATATCAGCACTTTCGTCTCCTTCTGGTGGAGTGGCAAAATCCAAGTCAACTTCATGTTGCATACTCTGTTTGATTGCTTTTTCGAGGTCTCGGAGATTGATTTTCCCCTTGAGCTTGTCCTTCGTTTTTGCATACAGGGCCGCATCGTGTCTCTTGACAATTGCCAACGCGTTGAGCATTTCATCGTTGAATATTATCTCTATACTTGGATTGTCGATCATATTAACTTTGGCACGAGCCTGATCAATCTTACTCAGACTAAAACTGCAGGGTGCCTTCACTCCGCAACCATGTTCAGGACACTTGAAACCGTGGGTGGCTTGGATATACTCACAGGTATGTGGATTCAATCTGAGTGCTTCTGAAACTTTGAACTCAGTGTCTTCTGGAATATACCGGTCCGGATCGTGGCTGGACAGTTCGTGGCATTTCTCTATACCGTCTGCGCCCCTCACAACGTTTGTGAGCATCGATAACCACTCGCCATAAGAAATTTCATCTGCATCAATCACACAATGATGTAGAAATTGACAACTAGCAATCATCAGATCCGCACTGGCGTCACTATCCCGGTGCTCAAAATTACTGTGATGAGTTAATCCATTTTTGAAGTCGATCTTAGGGAGGATATATTCCAATTCTGTGGGATCATATCGGAGTTCAGAATTCATGGAGACAATATAAACGGGCTTTTTTTGGCCTTGCTTATGATTCAGCGTACCTGGTACCCGAAGAATTCGGGATAGATCAGCCGTCGAGTCTAAATGCCACCCACGCTCCCTGGCGAGTTCCTTAATGTAGGCCTGAAGGCGTATGGATAACATCGCTGCCCGTTGGTTTTCCTCCGGACTGTCTAGCCTCCAAGGCCCCCGGAAAAGCCAATAAATGTGTAAACCATTGCCGGTCCAAACAATATAAGTAGGTTGTAGAAAGTCTGGAAGTATACTCAGAGCTTCCTCAATCGTACTGGGAAGGTTATTTTTTGCATGAGCACCCAGTACTTTGATATCAATGTCCATTCCAAAGCCCGGCAAACAGGACACCTCTTTTGCCTTAGGGCGCTTATTTTGGGGTATTTCTTTAGCTGCTGTACCAATTCCAAAATATACGTCTCTTTCATCTTGGAGGGCTTCGGCTGCCGTGCTCATGATTCCCAAATCACCAACTGGAAAACACCAAGTCCTACGGTCTTGCCCCGTCCACAGGTATAGGTACTGGTCGGATTGAAAACTCCCATATAACGCTTTCAAAAACTCTGAAATCTGCTCCTGATACGGTAGCAAAGAATCACCACCTCATTCAACCTATTCATTTTAGTGTGTTCGGCCCCATAGCCGGGATTTTTTGCATTAAAAAAGACGCCTCCCAATGTAGTGGCTCTACTTTTTCTTTAACCCTCACGAAAAACGATCTCCTTCAAAACATCATCCCGAATACCTTCTTGTGCCCTCTGATGATATAAGGTCTTGAGTAATTGATCGCGCATAGCAGCCTGTTCTTGAGCCTTTTCCGCATGTTTTTGCCGCCAAAACGTCCGCTTACGCCTTGATCTGCAATCCATTTTGTAATCCCCTTTCACGCCGCCCGCTTAAGCAGGCAGCCGCTATTTACTTTTTCTGTATCTTTAAATGTTCAATAATGGTCAGTATCTGTGCCTTGACCTCGGAATTTAGTTCCTTTCTTAACATACGAGAGAAATTTGAATCGCACATATTTAGTTGTTCTCCAATTTGCCAAAGTCTGACCTTGGAAGTCTCGGCAGCTTGTCTGATTTCTGCATTAGCCACTTTTTTGTCCTCCATCTTTTGTTGCATTTTGATGTTGGTATTGTTATACTTAATTTATTACTTTTTATGATCAATGAACACATAACTTTTCATATAACTAATTAAGGAGGGGCATCAATGATACCTGATAATATCAGAGACTCACAGTGGGGGAAAAAGCCAGTCCGTATCGAGGGGGATAGACTCCGTTCTATTTTTGATCCCTGGCATCCTTGGCAATTCTATTCACCGTTTGAATTTTTTGGGCGGGATCGAGAAGAAAGTCTATATATGCGTTTTGCTGCACTTGAATCTAATGAAGACATACGTAGTTTCGTTAATGATTTCGGATTTTTAGGGTTACAGGGGATTTCATTACGAAAAATAATGATAGAAAATGATGCTGAAGTTGAGGAAAGCCTTACTGAAATTAAATTTCAAATATCCCGGATGCATATTCTGCTTGGTCTTCAACAAGCGTTGACTGAAAAAAACTTACTAAAAGCCAAGCGCTCCTTACTAAGCCTACGATCAGCCTGTAAAGGAAGAAGACGTATCTTTATTTCGGGAATAATCGATCCGGATAACTCCCACGGGTACGATGACACTATTGATGCAGAAGGCGAATGGGAAGTTGTAAAGCTTGATGGATACCATGCCATTGTCCAAGAGATAAGTCATGAACTACAAGATGTTCACCAAACACTTATGTATGATTTTTCCACCGAATGCTATAAAGGGCAATGGATTGTGCCGACACTCCTATCCGCCATGTACACAATGTTTAGCCTGGACTTGCAAGGAGGCAAGATACTTAGAAAATGTCAGAATACAACATGTCTAAAATATTTTGAAGTCTATGCAAATGATACCCGTAAAATTTACCATGACCCCAGCTGTGCTGCTCTACAAGCCCAAAGAAACTACCGACAAAAGACAAAGAAAAAAAAAGAAGAAGCAAGCCAAACTTCCTCAGCGGGTGAAGATTAATTTTTTTAACCTGGCTGCTCAAACGAAACTTCATTGCTTGCCAATACCCTCCATACTGTTATTCGTTCGGGCACCAGTCTATTGGCAAAAAAATCGGCTCAGCAGTTTTGTACCGCTGAGCCTTTCACTTCAATTATATTTTTGCATCACTCTTTTTTATTTACAGGAAGACGTCACTCGAAAGGTGATTTACTTACCGGCTCAGGTTTGAGCTGGTTAAATCCGGTCATTTTGTTTACAACCTACACATCAGTAGTACCAGGCTGGTGTTGCGTGCTGCCATGGTGCTTGTATACTGACCCCAAAGTTGGGGTCAGTAGAAGGTAGAGTTTGTTGACATTTTGTGCGATCTCGAAATTTTCTAAGTCGCCTTTAAACCTCGAATCGGTATCGGTTTGGTCGATACCTATTGAACGTTAGATCGAGACATCCTTCATCAGTTCTTTTGTCGTAACGTGGCGCGATGCTCCTGTTTCGATCCAAAGGAAGAGTTTGTGCGATTCCCAAGAAATTGTATTAGCTCGTAAAAAGAATGTCTTAGACCCAAATGGTTGAGGCGCTCCTCAATAAACCACACTCCTTGGTTACCTCCAAGGGTGTAAGAAATGTTTATGACCTTAATATATTAAGTTGTCTTCTGTGAGGAACAACACTGCTGGGATACTGTTAAGGTCCGGAACATTCTTCCGAACCTTAGCTGAACCCGATTTAATCGCGATGAGCTATCGGTTGTGTACACCTCCCACAGCTACGAATGTCTCTTGTTACATTCATTGATTGAAGAACCACTGTTCTTACGTTTGTGACCCCCTTAAGGATTGTTTACGGGGTATTTGATCATCAACAAAATGATGTTTCACATTCTCCAGAAAAGCTGATACAAACTTTGTTTGTACCAGCTTGGTGGTAATCAGGTATCCAAGTATCAAGTAGGAAATAACAAACACCGCTACCATCCCAATGTCAGAGTTTTAACAATGCACAAGAAATAGGCCAGTAGGATTTTTTTCTCTGATACTATTTCCTCCTGCATGATACTTGGATAACAGATTGCCTCCATGGGTACAAACATTGTTTGTATCCATTTTATGATCATGTCAAATACGGAGTTGGAGTTGTAGGATTAAGTCAATAAGCATCGTGACTTCTCGTTTTGACCTGCTCTAAGGATTGTTTAGTTCAACTTTTCATCAACATCAATGGCCCTTCTAGTAGGATTGCTGAGCCTATTTTCGTATCCCCACCTCATCTAAAACACCCCAACATACCATTCGGGAAACCGCCGAGTGTTTGGACTGCCTTATATGTTGCGTTGGAACGAATCTACATCCCCCCGATTCCCCACCTCACCCAAGACACCCCAATCCAGAAACACACCATTCCATAAGCCGCCGGGTGTTTGGACTGCTCGTTCAAAGCGACGATCCGTTAAAGCCGCCTGGCATAAGACCATAAGACAAATTCCATAATATCCATTTTATACATATTATGCATTATCTCTGGTAAAGGAGGAAATGCAAATGGCATTTGGTAACGTGGATGGAGCAGCTTGCGGTTGTGGATGCGGAAAAGGCTTTGGCGCAGGAATCGCTGTAGTTGTCGTAATAATTCTTCTTCTGATCGCTATGGGAATTGTATTCTAAATTTAGAAAGGTGGAACTTCTTATGTATGGAATGGGTTATGGCGGAATGAGTCAAGGTGGAATGATGGTCCATGGTGGTATGGTACACGGTGGAATGGGTGGAGCATGCTGTCCGCCTCCTCATCCACCTGTATGCTGCCCACCTCCTGTTGCTCCAGTAGCGCCTTATGGCTTTGGCGGCGTCGGTGCTGGGGTCGGTGTAGGAATTATTGCTATTGCAATTCTTATTCTTATCGCTTTAGGCGTTATCTTCTAAAAATAGATTCTCAATTATATACGAAGGGTTGAAGG
>OMOF01000483.1 GCA_900290375.1 Candidatus Desulfosporosinus infrequens | reverse complement strand
TAATGAAGTAGAATAGAGAGCCATTCTTTTAAATATTGAAACAAAAGCTGATAGTTCATAGGGCACCACCTTTAAAAATTAATATAATTTTTATGATACAGGAGTACTTTCGAGAGCACAAACCATTTCCTACCATAATAATAGTTATTTACATCTGTTTCCGGCGCTCGTTTTTCTACCGTAGACACCCCGAAGTTTTTAACAGTATGAAGGATGTTGAAAATAGACTCTGCGACACATTGTTTGATTTAGAAAAGGACTATAAGAGAGTGAAAAATTATTTCTGGCTGGAATTGGATTATATCCATGTTCTAGACGCTAATTAGTATTAGAAGTGGTTTAATCATCAATCTTATTAAAGGCCATGCCAGCCATGTAAAGGTACAACCTTCATACGCTAAGAACTGACTGCCTTATGTAAATTAGGCAGTCAGTTGAATATCTATGTGTCTCTCAGCTTGACGTGAAAACTCGACCAATTAGATTCACTCCTTTCTTGTGTTTAGGGCACAGAAAAGCCCCACGTCCTTTTAGTGGAGCGTGAGGTTTGAACAGTAGCGAAGAGTTGACGAAACACCCTAGAAAAAATCATTTAACCTCCAGTATAGGGAATTCAAGTCCACTTAAATTCCAATGGTATTTGACTTGTTCTATAATGTTATCTATATAATCCCTAGACCAGGACCCTTGGTAATCTTTCGTATTTACAAAAAAGTCATCTAGAATAACGTCATTCCCACGATATTTGTAGGCTATGAATGAAATCAAATCTTGATAGCTTTGTTTATTATAAGGAACTACCTTGATGCTCTGCTCATAATTGCGGTTCTTAGCGACAGCTTCATAACATATCTGCCAGTACATTGTGAATCGCTCAATATAAGTCAGCTTGTCCCATATACTCTTAGATAACCCTTTTTTGCATTGAATTAAATCATACATCCAATCAGGGCTACAATGTGAATATACATCAATGCCTTCTTTATTTGCCATCGAAAAAGCAGAAGGAATAGGGTGTCTAATTGTTAAAATATATTCAGCATTATCACCGAAAATATTATATAAAAATGGTAAATCAAATTCAAAAGATGATCGTTTCTTTATTGCAATGTTCGAACCATGAAATTCTCGTTTGATCCATACAATAACTTGAGCCAATTCAAATAAAAAGCTGAGCATTTCATTGAGTTTGTTAGGAAAAGATATGGGCATATTCGGTATAGTATCATGAACCATGTGCAGGTTGAAATCTTGTAATTTCATATCAAATATTTCAAATAATTTGCTGGTTAAAAAGGTCCCCCCAGTCCTCATAGCACCTGCTATAAAAATAATTTTTCTGCCCTGTAAGTAATCTATAACACGATGTGGATCATGTTGTAAAAAGTTGTATATACCGGCACATTCTTCAGCAAACTTTTGTGCATCTAACATCCCTTCTTGAGTGTTAAAATAGCGTTCTGATTGTTCTTTTTGTATCTCTAACTCAATTAATTCTTCTTGGCTTGCAATCTTATGTGCTGGTATAGTTCTTAATTTCCATTCTAGATTTGACTTAACGCCGGCTATATAGTAAAGGGTTTGTGGATTAAGTCGAACTGTTAAATCTGATTTAATATTAACATTTATTTCCTTAATGATTTTCACCACACCTTTCGATTCTATATAATAATGCAGATACAATAAATAGTTTGCTTAAACTGGGCGTGCAGTACACTACAGACCTATTAGAATTCAAAAAGGTTACAAGAGTGTCTTCTCATCAATTAGGTAGTCAGATAGCAGACTTAATCTACCTGCTAATTATCGACTATCTTTTTCATAATAGCGTAATCTTCTTCATATTCTGTGACCTCTATATAAAGAATTTGTGAAGGTTTATATGAGAAGTTAGTCATTCATTTGATAAGAAACCGTGTCTGCAAACCTTTGTGACATATATCATAAATTAGAAATGAAGGNNTTTCATATCCAGAGTACCATCATTGAAATGTAGAAGTGTTGTGAAGTACCATTCTTAGGAAACTTTCAAACAAGTGACACAGTGATAAAGCCTCACGTTCTAACAAAAGGACGTGGGGTTTTCTGTGTGCCCTGAAACCGAGAAGGGAGTGAATTGAATTGGAAGTGAATCTTCAAGAGATCATTTCAGAACAGACCAAGACCTTCGCCCATACTTGCTAGACGATGGGAAGGCAACTAGAACGGTCCAATCCTACGTCGCGGATGTATTTCATTTTTCAATTTGATCTGGTAGTCCTATGAAATTAGGACGCGTGACACTTGTGATGCTAAATATTCAGGATTATAATAAATATAGAAGATAGTCGTAAATTGAAAGGGGATTAAATTGTTATGTTCGTTAAACGTCAACTGACAGCTGCTGTCCTTTCGGGCGTAATGATTCTAGCTCTTGCTGCGCCTGCACTAGCAGATAATGGACAGAATTATTATGGTGGAGGTGATTCTGCTGACCGTGGACATCATAAAGATCAAAGCAGTGCAATACAACTCTTGGGTCCTGAAAAGAAGGCTAGTGAAGAACTAAATAATTTTGAGCAAAGAGTAAACTCAGACATATCAAGAGCCTTACAGGATGGTAACTATAGTCAGGTTAAGACTGCCTTGAATGATTACATAGCAAGTATTGATGAAATCGAAAGTGCAAGGGGAGCAGAGCAAACTGTTAATGGAGATTGGCAACAACTCCGCAGCGACCAAGAATCAGGTAATTCTGCTGCGGTCAAAACGGATGAAACGACCCTGCAAGCGGATGTAAATACTGCAGTGGCTGTAATACAAACAGCATCAACGGGTTTAGAGACTGTAATACAGGATCTGAAAGGATCAACAACAGGAAATCCAGTTACAAATCAAACAGCAACGCCGACTATTACTGGAACACCTACAGTAGGGAATACAAGCGTGAGCGGTACTGCTGTCGGAGGAGCAAGTGTTGTGTTAAGCTTGAATGGCGGAACAGCCCAACCCGCCGTAATAGCTGATCAAAATGGAAACTGGACAGTTACCGGATTAACATTACAATCAGGTAATACCATCTCCGTAACAGCCCAGGTCTCAGGTGACACTTTAAGTAATGCAGC
>OMOF01000287.1 GCA_900290375.1 Candidatus Desulfosporosinus infrequens | reverse complement strand
TTCGTCAACTTATGGACAGGCAAGACCGTCAGCTTTCGGACTTTTTAATTCAGCCTAAACACTTTATTCCTGCATAATACCTGATATTGGCGCCTAGATAGTTGCACACTTTAATAAGAAATTCGTGTATTTGCTATTATTCTACCATAAATCTCAAAATCCTTTGTTACGTTAACAATTTCTTCTTTCCACCCACATCCCACTCACTAGTTAGAGGAGTACTTCTAAATGTTATTTAGGTGCAGTTAGCAACCCTAGAGAACCCTGAAAGCAGCTAATCTTCACGAGAGATTAGCTGCTTTCAGGGTTCTGGAATTCATCTGAGAATTATCGAAAAACGGATTCTAGGGGTATAGTGAGATCATCGAATAATTTCACTGGAATCTCATCTGGTACTGAGTAAACCGTGGGTTTTCCATACTGACCGTTTTGAAGTATAAATACCATGACTGTTTCATCAAGGGGGTAGACGACCCAATATTCTTTAACCCCGGAACTTTCATAAAGGGTAAGTTTGATCCCTAAGTCTTTTTTAAACGTTGACGGTGATAGTATTTCAATAATCATGTCCGGTGCTCCCAAACACCCGCGATCATCTATTTTCTGCGGATCACACACCACCGAAATATCTGGTTGAACAACCTTATCAATCCCCGAATCAGGTGTCTCTGACCCGGCTAGCCGAACATCAAACGGGGCCATATAGGCTCTACATTTTTTGCCTTTGAGCCAGTTCGCCAATATGCGAAACAATTCGCCTAGAATTTCTTGATGTTTTGGTGTAGGGGCGGGAGTCATATTAAAGGGAACTCCGTCAATCAGCTCCCAGCGCTCGTCTTCCGGCCAAGTCAAATAATCCGCGTAGCTGTAAAAGGCTGATAACTCTTTAGAGGTAGGTGACATATAGACACCTCCTTCTTTTTCCATATTATAACACATTCCTGGCTCATTATCTTTATCATTATTCAAGAATTTAAAAATATCTGTCCGCTTTGCTTACCTTCCGAAGTCGGCTCTTAAGCGGAGTGTTTTGTATAAATATTTCCAGTCGAATTATTCTCTTATATAACTCTCTCTGTTATAGGGGTATCCTGCTTTATTTATCGTCATCAAATTCTTTTTCGCGCTCATGACTCTTCGTTGAGTCCACTTTCATAAATATTGCGGATCATTACCTCGATCTCAGGGTCCTGGATGGATAAATCCTTGATTTCGTAGTTCTCTGAGATGCGGCTAATCAATCGGGAGGCACTCATCACGTCACGATTAAACCGCAACCATTTACGATTTCCTTCTTGTTTGATCACTTCTGCCCCATTAATAGAAAAGTCGGCTATCTCCTCTTCAAGATCAATGATTAAAACGCGCGCTTTACCAAACCTCTCTTTAATCTTTGCTAATTCTCCATCATACATCACTTGCCCATGATCAATTAAGATCATACGCCGACAGAGCTTTTCGATATCGGACATGTCATGGGTCGTGAGGATAACTGTGACCCCTCTCTGCTGGTTAATTTCCCGGATAAAACTCCGCATTCGCTCCTTCGCTACCACGTCTAAGCCAATGGTCGGCTCATCGAGAAATAGGATCACAGGATCATGGAGTAACGAAGCGGCAATATCTGCCCGCATTCGTTGACCCAGGGACAATTGTCGGACCGGTGTTTGGAGAAATTCCTCAAGGCCTAAAATATCGGCAAATCGGGCCATATTTTTCTCGTACTGTTCCTTGGGAATTTGAAATATCTGCCTTAAGAGTTCAAAGGATTCAATCGTCGGCAAGTCCCACCAAAGCTGGGTTCGCTGCCCAAAGACCACCCCGATTTGCCGAGCATTTTTTTGGCGTTCTTTAAACGGTGTTAGACCATTGACTCGGATATCGCCGGCCGTCGGCACGAGAATCCCAGTCAGCATCTTAATCGTCGTGGACTTGCCTGCTCCATTTGGGCCGATGTAGCCAACAATCTCTCCGGTGTTTACGGTAAAGGAAATATCCTGTACAGCCAGTTTCGTTGTATAGTCTCTGTGAAAAAGACTTCGCAGCGCTCCCTTGAATCCCTCTTGGCGTTTAGCAATTTGAAACTCTTTCGAGAGATGGTTAACCTCGATTAAATTCATGAAATGTGATGACCTCCCTTACGAACCTGCACTTTGATAACGATTTAACCCCAACATCCAAAGTTGAAAACAGAGCCAGAAAAAAATGACTCCTACCAAGATGCTAAAGAAACCCCAGTAGGGCGGAAAGATAGCACTCGTTTTCCCCAACAGAAGCATGGCCGGCAGGTAATTGACAAAGGCAAAGGGCAAAACAAAGGTCACCAACACTTGGACGGCCCGCGGATAGATGGAAAGTGGATAGTTCATCAGGCTTTTGGCCGGCCACATTACGACCCAATAAACTCGTTCCNNCATCGCCGAAATTGCAATCAAAAGGCCGCCTTGGATGAGAGTTCCTCCAATTACAGCCCCTAGGAAAACAAACCACTGCCAGATGTTCCAGTGAAGATTCAGCTTGTGGTAAGCCATTGCTACCGCGACAATACTAAAGAGAAATTGACCAAAAGCACCTACGTCAAATTTCATCGACATAAAGTGAAAAAAGGGATGGATCGGGCGAACCAAAAATCGATCAAAGGTCCCTTGAACGATGAATTGATCCAAGGTCCGAAAATGAAAGAAAAAAACGACACAAACTCCCCAGGATAACACTGAAAGGGCGAACAGAAAGAGGAGTTCCCAGAAATCCCAGCCCTCGATGGCCCCAAAGGAATAGAGCAAAACCCACATCGTGATCGCCGTTCCGGCATAGGTCATAGCCCAACCTAAGATATTCATGACAAAGGCATAACGATATTGAAGTTGGGTTCGTATGCTGACCCCAATCATATAAAAGTACATTCTCATTCCTCTTCGCCAAGTCTGAAGCATGACTATCCCCCCTGAATGACAATTTTCATGGACGCCTTAGCCCAAACATAACGCAGCAGGGCATAACACACAGCTAACCAGAAGACCTGGGTAAAAAGTGCCACCAGCAAGGCTTGTCCACTTAATTGTCCGACAAAAATAGAATTTGGCACAAAGTAAATTCCTTGAAAAGGTAAGTAAAAAGCCAAGTGTTCAAGCCAGTTCGGGAAAAACCACAGTGGCACCACTGAGCCTGAAAATAAAGAGATTGAGAAATAGAAAATATCTTCTACACCTCCGGTTTCAACCAACCAAAAGGTAAACAAACCAAACGTCAACTCGATGCAGTAGCGGATGAAATACCCTAACGTTGCTGAGACGATAAACAAAACCCCTTGGGCAAGAGTGGTCGGTCTGATGGGGTTGAGAATAAGAAAAAGGAGAGTATATAGTGGTAACACGGCTGTAAGGAAGTAAAAAAAGATACTCCCGAGATCGGTAAAGAACATGCGCAGAGGATAATCATAGGGTCTAAGCATCTCCATGGCGATATCCCCAGTCCTTACCCGTTCTTGAATCTCCCACAGCGGAGTCCCGGCACCATGGATTCCCTGAAGCGCTTGGCTTATTAAAATATAGCTCAACATTGAGGAGAATGTGACGTTTTCCACCGAACCTTTTCCCCGATAAAGCGCATACCAAATAGACCCCCAGACGAAGAGCATTATTACATTTCCCAGAATTCTCGTCCAAGCATCAAAGCGATATGCCGCTGCTCTTTGAAAGGATTTACGAGTAAACGCCCCATACATCCTTAATGTTCCCATCATGATCTAACCTTCACCACCAAGATGTAGCAAAAATAACAAACTTATTCATTTCTACCACTCCTTCATTTGTTCTTTCGAATAGGACGAGAGGCCAGGTTATAATAATACCATATTTTGGTCTTAAATTCTTGTCGTATTTTTGTGCCAGCCTAAGCCCTTATTACCAACATCAGTATTTCCTATTAGCAACGCCACTGTTAAGAATTTCTTGGCACAGATGGTGGACAGCATAGGTTTCTATTCGTTAGCATACTTCCATGCTATACTTGAAGCAGAATCATTATCAAACAATCAGAGTAAATAAAGTAGCAAAAAATCTAGTCAAGGAGGATATCTATGACCAAGCTGTTTGAATTTCTTAACCGTCAGATGCCAAGTGATTTTTCATTTGAGGAAGAGGATAAAGGCTTTTTAACCGTCCTTAATGAACACTCTGAAATTAAGACTCTTTTAGAGCGAAGACATCTTTACCCTGAGACTTTGACAATTAACGGTGTGAATCCGATATTTCATGTCCTAATAGAAGGGATAATTGAAAACCAACTACACAGCCAGGCGGATGTTCAAGAAGTCTATACCAAATTACAAAAAGAAGAGAACTTAACTCCCCATGCTGCCCGGGCTTGTATAGCCAACGTCTTTCTGCATGACTATTATAAAGTTTTATCTGAGCACAAACCCTTCGATCAGGAATCCTTTGTCCGCCGTCTAAGTTTAATCGGAACTGATATCAGTAATATTGGTAGAAATGACCACTGCCCCTGTGGAAGCGGTGCGAAGTATAAACGCTGCTGTTCTCTCTATGCCGAAGCGTTTATCGTTTCACCGTTAGCAGGAAGAATAGACTTGGGATATGGAGCGTATTTTTTTGAAACCCCTAAAAATATCTTGGACCCTCTCAATCCAATTTTTCAGCTAGAAGCACGTAATCATATTGCTATGTATATGGACTCTCATCAGGACTTAGATGGGGCCATTAAAGTACTCAAGGAAAATTTAACCCTCGTCGAATCCTATGAGGGAGGAAGATTTTCAGAAAATGCTTGGCAGGATTATATGTTGTTTTGCAAAAATTACGAACAACTCGCTCAAGAATTTGTAGGTGCTGCCGATCACCTGATCTCTATGGCAGATAATGACGCTGAGAAAGGAACTATGATCTGCGATAAAGCAGATTTTCTAGCCCAAAAGGGAAATTTGGAAACCGCAGAGGCTGACTATACCAACCTCTTCAGTGCAATCCCCAAATTCTATTTTGGGCGCTACCGCTATGCTTTAATGCTAAGCATCAATGGTCGGGAAGATGATGCCATTAAATACCTGACTGACCTACTAAACATAAAAGAAATCGATTATCAAACCCATGAACAAGCCTACACTCTCCTCGAATATTTAGGAGGGGATACTTCAAGCTTTAAACATCGGTATTAGTTGTTGCCCTTCCAGGATCATGCAATTCCGGTATAGCGAATGATTCGTCTTAGAGTTGCTCTACTTCTCTATATCAATTGTTGTTCCATTAACGTGATATGACTATAGTAGAAACTCTTCCTATATGGAGATGTTCTTATTGTCTAAAAGCGAGGAAGGCACTCCTTTAGGTACTCCTAGCAAACTCAATTTGAGGTATAGATGATTTAAAGAGCAACTTAAAAAAAATAAACGATATATTGTATTAGTTACCAGTTTCTAGAGCTTCCTCCTCCTCCGCCTGAGCCGCCACCGCCACCGAATCCACCACCGCTGCCGCCTCTACCTCCTCCGCCCCGAAAAAGCATGCCCAAAATAAACCCAAAAAAGAAACCGTTAAAGGCGCGATGATCGACATAGATTAACAGGATGAACAAGAAACCGAGAAGTACTTCAGCCCAGATTGGCAGGGGATTAGCCGTAGCAGATGCAACTGCCTTGGGTAACGCTTGGGGCGAATTAATCTCCAAGCTTACCTGATACTCCTTAGCCACCTCCTTAGCTAAGGCACTGTAACCATTCAGAATTCCTTGGTTATAGTCATTCTTTTGGAAATAGGGAAGCATATATTCATCCTGTATCTGACCCGTCTTGGCATCCGGCAAGGCCCCTTCCAACCCATAACCGACCTCAATCCGGGAGACCCGGTCCGTTGGCGATACTAGGATAAGTAGTCCATTGTTTAATGTTTTGTCACCGATCCCCCACTCCCGCAGAATCGATAAAGCATATTCCTCAGGGGCCGTTCCGCTCAGGCTGTTAACTGTTACGACAACAATTTGAGCTTTCGTTTTCTGAGCCAACGAGGCCGACGTTTGAATAATAAGTTGTTCCGTTGTTTGATCAAGCACATTGGCCTGATCTAAAACATAAAAAT
>OMOF01000185.1 GCA_900290375.1 Candidatus Desulfosporosinus infrequens | reverse complement strand
AAATACGCCTTGGGGAATTCTGAACGGGGAACCACAGATTACACAGATTACACAGATTAAGAAGGTACACCGGACACTTGGACCAGGGTTTCTCGAAGCGGTTTATCAGGCGGCATTAGCAATTTTAACTAAAAGAACGGCAAGAAGGAGTGAATTTTTTTTTATTTTTCGTCTTAAAAGTTTAAAAATAGACAATATAAGATTGCAAAGGTCCAAAAACATTGAAAATAATAATATGTTATGTCGAAATAAATCATGTAAATAGGAATTAAGAAAAATATTATAATTTCTTATGAACTGACGTTCAGCACCCTTGGTTAAAAGTCCTTGGTTTAAGCTGGTTCGCAGGTTTTAGTAAAAATAAGGGAAAACCTTGGAAGCCGCATCAAATCTAGGTTTATTACGAAGGGTGCTGAACAAGAGTATGAAGGTTATTTTAGATTTTTGTCGAATGATCTAAAAATGAAAGATAGGAAGTGTTCACTCTCTTGATTTAATTTTTTGGTAAATGTTCAGGGCGAACTCCCCCTTTAAGCATGGATAGCGGAGATATTCAAAGCTTTGGTTGCCTATCAAATAAGTCAAATCCGGAAAATGGTAATTGTATCAGTGGTCTTATTTTATTCAACGTCGATAGCTTCAAGGAGCATGACAACAAGAGAGTATTGAGGGGGTGAGAGGGGTTTAGCAATTTAACGAAACTAATTAAGAAAGATAACCCGATCAGGATCAATATATAAGGAGGAAGAAAAAAATGGAACGTAAATTATCACGGCCACCGATCGAAACAAGTTCAAGATATGAGAGGATAGAAGCAGATAATTCCGCAGAGATGGGTCAAAAGAGGGATTTGGCGAAACGAAGGGCAATGGATAAAGTGCGGGCGCGTACCCTTGCCAAGCAACAACAATTGGCCGAACGAATAGCTACGGCCACGGAGCAGTTAGCCTCCGGAATCGATGAAGCTAGTAGTGCAGCGGTTGAATTAGGGTCGGCAATGGCCCAAGTGGCCACTGGAGCAGATGAGGCAGCCTCAGCTGCGGAACAGTCCAGAGCGGCCATTAACCAAATTCAAAAGGCCGCAGTGATTGCCAATGATTTAGCCAAAGATTCGTTAGAGCGAGCTAATTCGGCCCAATCTTTAGTCAAGTCGACTACGAATGATGTCGATAAACTGGTGGATGGAGTTAAGGAAGCGGCTGATACAAATTTCGAATCCACTAAGTTGGTGGGTGACTTAGAAAGACAATCTAAAGAAATTGGTAACATAGTCGATGCAGTCGTGCGGATTGCGGATCAGANNTCGAAGCAGCTCGGGCAGGTGAACATGGACGCGGCTTTGCCGTTGTAGCCGATGAAGTACGGAATTTAGCAGAGATTTCGGAAAAATCAGCCCGTGATATCCGAGATCTGGTCAATGAGATTCAAGATAATGTC
>OMOF01000382.1 GCA_900290375.1 Candidatus Desulfosporosinus infrequens | reverse complement strand
AGTAAAGAAGCCATCGCCATTGGGTAACCAATAAGTCGAGTAAAACCGCAGATTAGCGGTAGACATACTATCATAATTTAGGCCATCCGCATAAGGCTTAGAACAAGGTCCCGTCATACTAACTTATAGTGTGGCGGGACCTTGTTCTAAGAGTTCTGTTCTTTTTCTAATATTTCAATCAGGCGCGCTTTATTCGGCACTTTCCCAACCAGCTTAACCACTCCGTTAATCACGAGAGCCGGTGTACTCATAACCCCATAAGACATAATTTTTTGCATGTCTTCGATCTTTTCAACGTGGGCTTCAATCCCGAGCTGGGCTATGCCTTCCTTGGTCACCTTTTCTAACTTCGCACAATTTGAACACCCAGAACCTAAGATTTTAATATCCACAGTACCAACCTCTTTTCCTTGCTCATAACTCGTTGGACCAAAATACAATAATTATAAGAGAATGAAAAATGGACTTTAATCCTTGAAAAACGCAGGTTAAATACTCCCAGCGAGAGTTATATTAAACCCCAGATAAATTTTATAGCCACCCCATATAAGACAAAGCCAATAATAAGTTTAACCTGATTGCTCTTTAACTTGGAATGCATCAGATTGGCACCGATGATAGCACCCATAATAGAACCTACGGCTGCTATTATCAAGAGCGTCCAATTTATTTCACCTAATGTTACATGCCCCAAAAAACCACTTAATGATGCAAACAAGACCACAAATGCTGTAGTACCTGATGCTTTCTTAGGCTCCATCCCACTTCCCACCAGAGCTGGAATGATAAAGTTACCACCTCCAATACCAAGAAGCCCCCCTAGATATCCGGCAAAGGCTCCAATCAATCCCCCAACAGCAAGATCGCGTTTCATATTTTCCACTCGTTCTCTTTGTTTCGGTCTATAAAATAACATCATGCTCCCGGCAAAAACCAAGAACGCAGAAAATGCCCACAACAAGACCGTCTTCGAAACAAATTGTGTAGAATAAGCTCCAAGAGGGGACAATAAAGTAGCCACTATGGCAATTGGTATAGCGATTTTATAGATAACCAATTTATGTTTAGCATTGGCAATCGTCGCAAATATCATGCTTATACCATTTAACAATAATGCTATGGCCATAGCCTCTTTCAATGGAACTCCCAACCAGTAAAAAACAGGGATTATGATAAAGGCTGCTCCCAGTCCCGCCATTGTTAACACTGTAGTAAAAAGGAACACTAGTAAGCCCGCCACAATTATGAGTTCTATGGANNCTTTTATCATAGCCTTACGCATTCGCTGAAGCAGTTGGGAATGCTTTAATGTCTAAACATCCTATCAAATAAATGCATTTATAATATACTAATAATATTATACATTAATCCTCCAATTCTTCAATGCTTTTTCAGCACAAGGAAAATAAACTTTTTCGCTATGCAAAAGTTATAAGTTCTAGAAAATAACCATGGAGATTACTGCTCCAACAATTATAATCCACTGGGTATCTATTTTGGTGAACCTCTGTACACCAAAAGCTGCTAAAGCAAGCCCACAAGTAGGCAAATCGACTAACGAGCTACCGGTCAATTTAATAATAACTGCCCATAGCGTCCCAAAAAATGCAGCGACAATTCCACTAATAATCATTTTGAATTTATCTACCTTTCCAGCTCGGTTATAAAGGTCTGAAATAATATTCACTACGGCAAAAGAAGGTAAGTACATATTGGCCATGGCCAGTGTCGCACCGAAGACACCTGCCACTTTATATCCAATGAATGCGGAAATAACTGTTACCGGACCAGGAGTTAATAAACTTAAGGCTAAAGCTACCCCGAATTCTTGGTTAGTGACAAAGTGATATTGATTAACCATAGCATCTTGGATGAACGGAAGCATAGCATAGCCACTCCCAAAGGTTAACCCTCCGATTCCAAATAATGTGTTTCCCAAATGTTTAAATGTGGGATTGATAGAATTAATTAAAAAGTTTAGGCTTATCAGGACTGCAAGCATAATTAACATACCCACGTACTTTTTCTTACTAAACTGAAACCTAATTGCAGACACGGCTCTTTGAGAGGACTTTTTCGCAACCCAAAACTTTTTATCCATAACTGTTTTCCAACTGGTGAACTTAAAAGTGAGGAAGGCAAATATTAAGCTTACTCCTCCAGCGGCTAACAGTAGTGCAAAAATATTCACTTTTAAGAAATACACCATGACAAACCCACCAGTCGCTAAAACCGTCAGTTGAGGGGTATTTACTCCT
>OMOF01000149.1 GCA_900290375.1 Candidatus Desulfosporosinus infrequens | reverse complement strand
CTACACTGGAATATATTCTGTTAAAGGATCTTAATGACAGGAGGGAACATGCACTTCAACTTGCTGCCCTGATTGGGGATCAGCGACAGCTAACGAATGTCAACTTAATTCCCTATAATCCAGTGGATGAACATAATCAATATCAAAGAAGTGAGCGGGAGTCGATGCGAGCATTTTATGATACCTTAAAAAAACAAAGTATTAATTGTAGCATTCGTCTTGAACATGGGGCGGATATTGATGCAGCTTGTGGGCAATTAAGAAGCAAACAACTAAAGGAAGGAGCGGTTTTTCATGGAATGGATCAAGATGCAGACACTCTATGATTCTGAGAAGAAAGCGATCAAAATTGCCAGCATTATCGCTACTACAGAAGCGCGGTTAGCCAATCAACAAAGTGGGCCTCAGTACGAAGTAGAGACTCAGATAGAGCAAGAAGGTGAACAATGGCAAGTGTCTTGGCGCAAAGTATTTATTGGTAATAAAACTGGCTGTGGTGGAGGATGTGAATCGTGCAACGATAACTTACCTCGAAAAAAATTGGGCAAGGTTTTACCTTTTAAAAGACCATCAGTATAAAAAAATACTCCAATTCAAAAGCTATAGGGTGAACAGCTAACTGTTTGAAGTTTATTGGAGGTGTTTACCTATGAGAAAATGGGAAACTTTAACCAAAGATGAGAAAGAAATTATTACAATGATGAAGATGCAGGAGATTGGACCTGACGAACTACTCCAAAGGATGCGCAATTCAGGGAAAATGAATGAACAAGCTATTGAAGGTTTGAAAAAAGCGCTTGATGATGTCAGTCAATTTTTAGTACACTAGTCATACTGATCTAGTTAGGCACATGAAATATCTTTTATACTTCTGGTTACTGATGGTTACATTAGATAAACCACACACTACACATTAAATTGAGGTGTGTGGTTTATGTGTGGTTTTTTGTTCATTTCTCTTTTGTATGTTAATATAAAATTACCGTAGCTAAGTTATAGTTATCCCTAAAATACGTTAAGTGAGGAGGACTATTTATGCCGAAACTTTATAAGATTCTATGGTCTCTTGCGATTCTATTTATCATTATTACGATTGTAACTTTTACCTTTGGGCTCATTTTAGTAGGAGCAGTAATTGCTAGCTTATATGGGATTTACCACTATTACTTGATGAATAAACGATCAAGAATTTTCAGTGCGCGGTCACAAAGGTTTCCCTCAGGTGAAATTATTGATCTGCCTAAGAAATCGCTTCATTAGCAAATCAAGAGCGAGAGAGTTTGTTAACATCCACCACCCTAATAGGATCGTGGTTTTCTGCAATAATTTCATTGAAGAGGGAACCAGATCTAAGGGAGGTTCTCTCTTCTTGTGTCTATAACTATAGAAAATAATTCCATTGTTTGTTTCTAAACTCTCTGCTAGTCTTACAGGTGAGAATAATTCTGTGATTTGCTTAGTTGGGCAAAAGAAGGGAGAAATATTGTGCAGGTTTGGTTTGACAAAACATTCAGCAAAATTGGTGGTTTAATAGTTCGACGCATAGTTCTGAGCTTGCTTGTGCTTTTTTTAATTTGTTCTTCTCTTCAACCAGTCTATGCAGCTACAATTGAGGATAACCTCAATGAAAACTTAAATGCTTTTATGAACTCATCGAGTTCTCTTCAAGATCAGGAAAATCTGCAGCAACAACTGGAAACGTCAGCAGTTAGTCAGTCAGAATCGATCCAAGAATCAATTGATGTCTTGAAAAGTGAAATTGATCAGGATAACTTAGTAATAGAGCAACACCAAGAAACTATAGTAAATTTAGACGCAGAGCAACAAAAGTTAGCTGATCAGCAGAAGCAAGACGCAGAAACACTGGCAAGTTACGTTAAAAATCAATACACTGACAGTGATACTCCCTATTTAACGTATATTAGTTGGTTAGTTAGTTCGACAAGTTTTAAAGACTTGATCAATCGATCTAGTTATCTTGATACAATTCTTAGCTTCTATCGTGATCTTAGTGTTAAGATATCGACAAATTCTGAGGTAATCGCGGCTAAGCGTAGCCTAGAACAAGGGGAAACAAAAAAACTAACGGATGAGGTTCAGTCTAAGCAACAACTTATGGACGGTCTTAGCGAAGCAATGGCCAAGCAGACAGAATTAATAAATTCGATAACTACCGATCAAGCTCAGACGACGCAGGCACAAAGTCGAGGGCAGAATTCTATGAGCGAAACTCAGCGCTTAATTGCGGCCGAACAAATTCAGGCTCAACTGGCGACCCAAGCAAAGTATCAGCAGATCCTGGCGTCTGAGTTGAAAGCAGATAGTATACAGGGAACATTTAGCACCCCTGTTAAATTTAATGGACAAATAGGGCAGTTACTTTCCTTCGCCTCGACGTTTCTTGGTGTCCCTTATACATGGGGAGGAACTTATCCACAATTTGATTGTTCAAGCTTTGTTCAATATGTCTATGGACACTTTGAGATCAAACTGAGTAGGGTGACTTGGGATCAATATAACGAAGGTCAGAGCGTAACGAGGGATAACTTAAAAGCTGGGGATTTAGTATTTTTTTCAACGTATCAGGCAGGACCTTCTCACGTTGGTATTTATTTGGGTAGCGGCATAATGATTGACTCGTCAAATAGTGGTGTTTCCTACGCAAACATAAATAGTGACTATTGGTCTAGTCGGTATTATGGTGCAAGACGAGTGATTGCACTATAGGTAGTTCATCTAAACAGGAGTATGTTTCACTGCAATGATCTCAGCTAGAATACTTATAGCAATTTCAGACGGTGTTTGAGCGTTTATATTCAAACCGATTGGGGCTCTTAACCGTGCTAGAGTTTGTGCAGTATACCCTTCCTGTTGCAAGTGGTTCACTATAGTGGTTACTTTTTTTTTGCTGCCTAACATGCCCACATATTTGGCCGCATAGTTGAGGATATCCTGAAGACATGCTGCATCATTCTGATGACTCCAGGTCGCAATGACAACGTAGGTATCGCAATTGGGCTTGTAATTTTTAATTCCAGTTCTAAAATCGCTGCAAATAACTTCATAAACCCCAGGGAAAAACTCCGGACGAGCAAAAGCTGCACGGTCATCTATAACAGTTACTTGAAAATCAAGCGGCTTGGCATAATAAGCAACTTCTCGAGCCACATGGCCTGCTCCTAGTATTAATAATCGCTTTGTTTGTAAAATTGGTTGCACTAACCAACTGTATTTTTCATTTATTTCAACTACTTTCGCCTGTGGGCCTGAGTAGATTTCCTGTAGTTTTTCTGCAGAATGTAGCAACTCCGAATTAAACTGCCCCCATAAGACATTGCCAGAAACGTCCAAGATACTCTTAGGAAAAGGGGGAACTAAGGAGGTTACAATTACTGCTTCTTTTCCGCTCATCTGCAGATCTAGTGCAATTTGCCAGAAGGTCTTTTCCTGAACTGGCTCCAATAGTACCTCAATACAGGAACCGCAAACAGCTAACTGAGCGCTTGAGGTTTCCTGATTAATCATTAGGCGTTGAATTTCAGCTTGATTGTCACTATCAGCCCTCAAAAGCGTCAGTGCTCTTGGTACGACAAGTCTTTCCGCGGTTCCGCCTCCAATAGTTCCTACTATTTGGCCAGTTTCCATGACCAACATTTGGGTACCCAAACCACGGGGGGTAGAACCTTCCGTGCGAATGATAGTAGCAAGCACAGCTTTTGCTTGCGTAGTTTGGAGATTTAAAATGGTCTGTATAATAGTTTCGTCCAAGTAAAGCACCTCATATCTCAAGTAGATTGACCAAGATGAGTACACCATTTTTTTAAAAAATTGTCAATCTGCTTTAGTTGTACAGCGGAGATCATTAAAGTTATTGAAATCGAGGGCAGGTAGACATGTTCGCTAACAGATTTCTTTATATTGACTTGGAATTTTTTGTTTTGAACCTTTGGATATCAGCTTAAGGAAAGCATTTTTTGCGTTAAAACGTCATATTGTCGATTAGGACTTGTTCAACTATAAAAACTTGTTATTTACAAGAAGGTTGTTTATAAATTAGGTGTATGGTATATTTTCCATAAGAACTTTTTAGATTAATAATACTCTGCGATAAAGGCAAACTCAGTGAGAACTGAGGACGCAAAGCCACGGGTCTTCTACTTGACGTATAGAAGATAGCCGGGCTACCGAACCAAAGATTTGTCGCCGATCATTGCTTTCGGCGGTTTTTGTTTTTATACAAAGAAATTTTAAAGACTACCATTAAATTTCGGGGAGTGATAAAACATGAACATGAAAGAAAACTTAAAAACTTCCAAGTCTGAAATTAGTTTTGGTATTAGGATTAAACTGCTGCTGGGCTTCTCTGTTGTTCTGCTCCTAACGCTACTGGTGGGGGGCGTAGGTTATTACGGTACTCAGAAGATCATTGTGAGTACGGAAGATTTAGGGGGGCATTGGTCTAAAGCAAATATAGGCTTGGCGCAAGTGTTAACAGATACTGAGGACACGCGGCGCACCCTTTTGCTAGGATTTACGATGCGGGCTGATGCACAGGAGTTCCAGGCAGACAGAGTTAGTTTTACGAATTTTAAAACGGAATGGGAAAAAGATTTTTCTACATATACTAAGTATGTAACCAGTGAGTCCGGGAAAGTAAGAACCGCAGAAATGCAAAAATTATTTACAAGCTACATGGCAGATGCTGATCAGGTATGGAATTTAACTGCAGCAGGTAAGGATGTCGAGGCCCGTCCTATATTAACCCAAAACAGCAAGGCGACCTTTGAGCAGGTTCTTAAAGTTATGAATGATCAAATGAGTTTTCAGGATCAAGCAGGCTCTCAAGCCCTGGTTGATGCTCATAATTCAGAGAGTTTTGTTATAACACTTTTAATCATAATTATTATCCTGGCTTTGATCGTGGGTGCGATTTTGGCGGTTATGCTAGCTCAACATATTAGCCGGCCTCTTGTTGAGGTGACCAAGGTCACTCAGTCCGTGGCGGACGGGGATTTAAACGTTAAAATGCCAACTATTAACAATAAAGACGAAATCGGAGTTTTATCCCAAGCAGTGAGTCAGATGGTTGGCTCGCTTCGTGAAGTTATCGGTGAGGTATTAGTTCAATCTGAGAATGTAGCGGCAACTAGCCAGGAATTATCGGCTGCGGCAGAGGAAGCGACTGCTGCCAGTGGGCAGGTTTCAGATACCATAGCTCAACTTGCTGCCGGCGCAACGGATCAAGCAATATCCGTAGGAGAGACCGTTAGGGGGATTCAAGAGTTGTCGGCTAGCGCCCAACAGGTAGCCACGAATGCCGAGATCGTTAGTCAAAGTAGTGGAAAGGCAGCACAGGCTGCTGAATTGGGGGCTCTCCAAGCAGAAAATGCTGTGCAAAAAATCGAAGAAATTCGACAAGTCTCAACCCAAACTGCTGAAGCGATTTTTCAATTGGGAGATCAATCAAAACAAATCGGTCAAATTGTCGATGTAATCAAGAGTATTGCCGACCAAACTAATTTATTAGCTCTTAATGCTGCGATTGAGGCCGCACGGGCAGGCGAACAAGGCCGCGGGTTCGCAGTTGTGGCTGAAGAAGTTAGAAAGCTGGCAGAACAATCATCGACTTCTGCAGCTCAAATCGCAACTCTGATCGGTAATATCCAGCGCGAGACAGAACGTGCCGTGGGAGTTATGGAGAAAGGAAAGGTTGAGGTTGCCGCAGGAGTCGAGGCCGTTAATTTGGCCGGACATTCCTTCCGAACCATTGTCGGGGAGGTTAATACGGTTGTGGAGCAGATTCGTCTAGTTACAGTCGCTGCTCAGCAAATGGCTAGCGGAACCGCGCAAACCGTAAATTCTGTTGAAAGTATTGGGGTTGTAGCTGAACAGACCGCTGCGAGTTCACAAGAGGTTTCTGCAGTTTCAGAAGAACAAGCTGCCACCATGGTATCTGTGAGCCAATCTGCTGAAGCACTAGCTAAGCTAGGGGAAACTCTTTCGTTGGCTGTTCGCAAATTTAAAGTTTGATACGAAGTTTAACCTAAGTTTAAATGCCTAAATACCATCTGGAAGATAAAGTAGCGATAAGATCGGGATGCCCTCTAATCACGAGGCATCCCGATCTTATCGCTTCCGGTTCCGTCGCAAATTGCCGAGTTGGAATAGAGCATATAAAATTTGAAACTAGGAACTATTAAAGATAATATTAGAAACAAGGAAGGTGAGCACAATGAAGTTCAGAGAGTTTCCTTACAGCAGGCCGAATTTGGCGGAGATGGAAATCAAGTTTTCTAATCTTTTAGGTAAGTTCAATCAGGCTGGAGATTTTGAGCAACAGGATGCGCTGATGGTAGTTGTTAATGAACTAAGGAGCGAATTTGAGACGATGGAACAGCTTGTGTCCATCCGACATACTGTTGATACGAATGATCCTTTTTACGAAGAGGAACAGACTTATTTTGACGAAGCAACGCCGGTTTATCAAGGCTTGATTTCCCAATATTATCAGTCGTTAGTTAACTCTAAGTTTAGGCAGGCCTTGGAAGAAAGGTGGGGGAAACAGCTTTTTACTCAAGCAGATCTAACCCTCAAAACGTTTGCGCCGGAAATCATTCAAGACTTACAACAGGAAAATAAACTCTCCACAGAATATACGAAACTCATCGCTTCGGCCAAGATTATGTTTGAGGGGGAAGAGCGAAATCTTCCCGGTTTGGTTCCGTTCCAATTATCGACCGATCGAGCCATGCGGAAACGAGCCAGTGAAGCCAAATATGCGTTCTTTACTGCTAACGAAGTGAAGCTCGATGAGATCTATGACGGTTTGGTCAAAGTCCGGGCACGTATTGCTGAGACGTTAGGTTATGCGAGTTTTATTGAGCTGGGGTATGCCAGGATGCTTCGCTCAGACTACAATCCGGCCATGGTGACAAATTTCCGCCAACAAGTACTAGACTCAATCGTTCCTGCGGCTAGTAAACTGCGGGATAGACAGAAGAGACGGCTGGGGTTGGCGGTTCTACCTTATTATGATGAAAAGTTTGAGTTCCAAACGGGCAACGCTAAGCCTAAGGGGGATCCAGCGTGGATTGTTGTCAACGGACAGACTATGTATAACGAATTGTCAGCTGAGACCGGCGAATTTTTTAATTCCATGGTCGAGAATGAGCTTATGGATTTAGTCACTAAGAAGGGTAAAGCTGGTGGTGGCTACTGTACCTATCTTAGTAAGTACCAGGTGCCTTTCATCTTCTCCAATTTTAACGGTACTTCCGGCGATATTGATGTTTTGACCCATGAGGCAGGGCATGCGTTTCAAGTTTATTGCAGTAAAGATTATCAAATTCCAGAATATCATTGGCCGACCTATGAGGCGTGTGAGATCCACTCGATGAGCATGGAATTTTTCACCTGGCCGTGGATGGAACTTTTTTTCAAAGATGATGCAGCTAAATACAAGTTCGCTCACTTGAGCGGTGCTTTACTCTTTATTCCCTATGGAGTGACAGTTGATGAATTTCAGCACTTCGTCTACGCTCACCCTGAGGCTTCACCCCAAGAGAGGAAAACAGCTTGGAGAGAGATCGAAAAGAAATACCTACCCCATCGCAATTATGAGGACAACGATTATTTGGAACGCGGTGGGTACTGGCATCAACAAGGGCATATTTTTGGCAATCCATTTTATTACATTGACTACACCTTAGCCCAAATTTGTGCCTTCCAGTTCTGGAAAAAGTCCCGTGAAAATCCAGAAACTGCTTGGGGCGATTATCTGAGGCTTTGTCAGGCTGGGGGAAGCCGGTCTTTTCTGGAATTGGTGAGTTTAGCTAATTTGATTTCTCCGTTTCAAGAGGGTTGCATTGCATCCGTGGTGGGCGTTATTGAAGATTGGCTTGATGGAGTGGATGATTCCGCGTTATGATGTTAGAATTAAGGTCTAGTCTTGTTGTTCATTTTCATTCGTCGAGGGTAAACTCAGCGTGTCAAGAGGAGTAGTTCGAAAATGATAGCCTGCGATTAGAAAGTATAGGTGGATATGGGCAAAGTTATTATCGTGGAAGGAAAAACCGATAAACAGCGGTTACAACAGCTTTTGGATGAACCTGTGGAGATTGCTTGTACCTATGGGACTTTAGGGTTGGATAAGTTAGAACAGTTAATTGCAGAGTTTAGTGATGATGAGGTTTGCGTTCTCTTGGATGCCGATCATGCCGGCGACAAGGCTCGAAGATTATTCAAGCAAGAGTTTCCTAACGTTCGTCACTTATACACCCACAGGATGTATCGTGAGGTGGCGACCACTCCGTTGATTGTATTGGCACAGATCCTTGAGGGTGCCCACTTTGCAGTTAAGATACCGGACTGTTAAAACATATGAACAATTGATTAATTACCTTGGTTATAGTTCATTTATTTATGTCTTACAGAAATGGCCGACGTCAAAAGCTGGTACCTACGCTGTTATGTCGGGGTCAACTAAGAGCCTCTATTCTATTTACAAATGGAATAGAGGCTCTTGAATAGATAAATAACCTAAAATCCCGCATTTTTTTATACCTACAAGGAAAAACACTGTAAATACGCCTTAGGGAATTCTGAACGGGGAACCACAGATTACACAGATTAAGAACGCGAGGCCTTTTAATCAACTTTGGCGATCATCAATTGAGT
>OMOF01000120.1 GCA_900290375.1 Candidatus Desulfosporosinus infrequens | reverse complement strand
GATTTTAGCACGAGGGACTGTAAATTCAAAATAATGGCCGTTACCTCTTCCAAAATACCCGGAATCTTTGAGCACATATCAAGTAAGCCTTCTATCTTGACTGATGTTACCGCTGATCCTTCAATCGAGGAGAGTAAGATTCGTTTAAGCGAATTTCCTAAAGTAATCCCATATCCCCGCTCCAGAGGTTCAACGGAAAATTTTGCATAGTTACCGTCTTCTGAACTCTCGATACACTCGATTCTGGGCTTCTCAATTTCCAACACCGTAATGCACCTTCTTTCTCATTTTCGGACATATCTTGATAAAAGGTAATGACGCCTACAACAAATATTTGTTGTAGGCGTCATTGCCTGACTAAGATTGCCCCATGAAAGTACTCTGATTTGCCACAATAGTATTTAAAAACGCCATCAGTGATTGTCGACGATGCCAAAGTCTGATGTTGATTATTTTCCAAAGAATATAGCAGATACTCATTCGATTAATAGTCTATGTTGACAGGAATTTTTACTGTTTTGAAGGATCAACTTCGTTAATAAAGAGTGAGTTTATTTTTTGAAAAATACAAGGAACAAAGCCAATACAAGTCCAACAATAACTGCACCCCCAACAAAAAACCAAGGCGTACGTTCATTCGTCATAACTGCAACAAGTGGTGGATCAACCGTATTAAGTCCTTCAAGATCAACATTCTCCAGGTGCCTCAAATCGTTGGCCATATCTAAAGCGGAAGTGTATCGTTCTTCCTTGCGCCGACGTAGGGCCTTTTTGATAACAGCCCAAATTCCTACATGAATTTCAGGGATAATTTTAGGGATAGGATGTGGATCGGCGGTTAAGTGTTGATGCATTATCGATAGCGGGTTATCACCAGTAAAGGGTGGGGNNCATCCGATTGAGTAAATATCGCTTTGGGCTCCTCCTCGTTCACCTCTAATCTGTTCTGGTGCCATGTATTCTGGAGTTCCCATTAAACCAGAAAAACCTCGCCAAGTGACCCTTGGCCCCCCCTCCATAAGGGCAATACCAAAGTCCAATATTTTCAAGTGCCCATCGGGAGCTAATAATAAGTTTTCCGGTTTTATATCCCGATGAAAAACACCTTGCTTATGACAATGGTGGATAGCTTCCAATAAATTAGCCACTAGGATAACCGCTTGGTCAATCGGAAAACGACCTTCCTCGTGTAACACGTTTGCCAGATTTTCTCCTTCAATAAACTTCAAGACCAAATAGGGAGGACTACCTTCAGAACATGATAAAGCAACTGGTAAATCAGGGTGATTTAGTAACTTGCCGATAGCCAATTCCCTTCTAAAGCGTTCATAAACAGCTGGATCACCTAATTGAGAAATATCAGGAAATTTTAAGACGATCTTTTCGCCCGTTAATTCGTCATCCGCTAAGAAGGCGCTTGCAAATCCACCTTGTCCTAATTGTTTGAGGAGCTTATAACGATTCTCAAAAGTATCGCCAATTTCCGGAATCCTCAATTTTGGTCACCCTCCATTACTTTCACTGTCAAAATAGTCATATTATCACATCCACCACGTTGATTCACTTCCTGAATTAGTTTTTTTTGTATATTATCTAAAGTATCATTTTCTAATAGATACATTTGCAATTCCGCTTCGTTTAAGTGTTCTAAGATACCATCCGTAACTAGACAAAAAATATCACCTATTTGGATAGTCCCTGTATAGATATCTATAGGTAAGAGAGGACTCTCTCCTAATGCCCTGATCA
>OMOF01000001.1:246-1901 GCA_900290375.1 Candidatus Desulfosporosinus infrequens | reverse complement strand
GCTTTAATGGCGGGATCAACCTCAATCTTAATTCTGCGTGAAAGTATAAAATTCAGGCTGCCCAAACAATGATTTCTCGTACTATTTCACAGAGTTCAGGCCGCCTCGTTTTTTGAGGCGGCCTGAACTCTGTGAATAGTCAGGGATAAGTTTCATCTTGGCGTCAGAAGAGTTTTATCGGCGAATTAAAGAAATCGAAGCTCAATACCAATTTAATTCTCTGCTTGGCTGCCCTGAGAGGTTTAGCCAAGAACACCAAGATAATTAATACCTCTAGCCAATCAATCCTGAGATTGGGTCCGAATAAGGTCACAGAGCGAAGTTGCCGTTACGAAAGATCGGAATCTCCTTACCGTCTAAAGTCATTCCTAGGATTTCTAAGTCGCTTGTTCCGATCATAAAGTCTACATGCACAAGAGACTCGTTGATGCCTAGTGCCAGGAAGTCGTCGCGGGTCATCTTCTCGCTATTTTTCATGCATACAGGATAGGCTTTTCCTAAGGCTAAATGGCAGGAGGCATTCTCATCGAAGAGAGTGTTGTAAAACAAGATATTGGAATTTGAGATTGGAGAATCATAGGGGACCAAAGCAACCTCTCCGAGAAAATGCGAGCCTTCATCGGTCTCGATAATCGACTTTAGAATTTCGTAGCCTTTTTCCGCACTAAAATCGACAACCTTGCCCTCCTTAAACGTCATGGAAAAGTTCTCTATCAGGTTTCCATTATAGTTTAAAGGCATCGAACCGAAGACTTGGCCATTTACTCCTGTCTTTTTAGGCAACGTAAATACCTCTTCCGTAGGCATGTTAGCAATAAACTCTATCCCTTCAGGAGTGAACTCAGAGCCACCCAGCCAAATATGATTTTCAGGAAGCTCAATGTTTAAGTTAGTTCCAAAGGAATTTTTGTAATGGAGGGACTTTAAGGCCAGCGAATTTAAAGAATCCATTCGGCGTATAAGATTCGCTTTATGCTCTTCCCAAGAAATAACAGGATTCTCAGTGTCGACCCGTACTGTCTTGAAGATGACATCCCAGAGCTTTTCTAGGGACTCTTCCTCAGAAAGGTGTGGAAAAACTTTCTTGGACCAAGATGCGGTCGGTACTGAGACAACGCACCAGGTATTTTTGTTGCTCATGAGCCGATCTCGGTAAGCTTTAAGGGCTGTATTGCTTGCTTTTTGAGACTTGGTGATTCGTTCGGGATTGACATCTTTAAATAACTCGGGGTCTGAGGCAGATATGCTCAAGAAAGCGGCTCCCTGATGGACATAGGAAAGGTAAAATTCCTTCTGCCATTCTGGAAATTCCTCAAAAATCTCTTCCGGAGCATTGAGAAAACGGATCTTGGAAAACAATTCATCACGCCATTGGATGACAACATCTCGTGCGCCCTCTTGATAAGCCTTTTCAGCGATCAGGCGTGTAAAGGGAGCACATTCGATGGGGGCTGAAATTACAAGCGTTTGTTTCTTTTGGAGGTTGATGCCTGTTCTAACGATGAGTTGTGCATATTTTTTTAATAAATTATTTCTCATGCAGACTCCTTTTTGTAAATCTTTAATAACATCTTTCTAGACGTTAAACTTGAAAGGAATTATAACATATAATTTCTGTTTAATAAAAAGTTATAAAGAGAAAAGTAATGGAGTCA
>OMOF01000001.1:0-236 GCA_900290375.1 Candidatus Desulfosporosinus infrequens | reverse complement strand
TTTCGTTGCGCAAAGTCGCAAAAGCCTGCAATGTAAGCCACACCGCACTCTATAGGCATTTTGATAGTAAAGACGATCTGAACTTTTTATAAAGCGATTGAACGCTGCCAATCGGAGATTCAGAACAGGGAGGGTGACAGTGTTGACCCCAATGCGTTGGCATTGTCCTGCTGGGGTTTGGTGCACGGTATGACAATTTAAAAAGGATGAAGAGTGAAGATGAATAAGCAGCATTT
>OMOF01000186.1 GCA_900290375.1 Candidatus Desulfosporosinus infrequens | reverse complement strand
TTCTTATTTTTAGGCTTCCTAGGCGATGAATTTTTCTCAATGGAATTTTTCTCAATGGAATCTTTCGCGATAATTGGTGCAAGAGCTTTGCCCATTCCTTTGTGGGTCTGGGTCGCTTCTGGGTCATCTGCGAGAGAGATTTTCAGCTGCGTAATGGGCCGCCCAGCCTGAATGTGTTTCAAATCTTCCAGTAAATCTTTAGCTGATAAATATCGTTGTTCGGGCGACTTAGCGATCGCCCGCATGATAACGGTTTCGAATTCCTTTTCGATCCGAGGATTTATCTTACTCGGCAAGACTGGCTGTTCTTGGAGGTGTTTCAAGGCAATTGCAATAGGGGTTTCACCGTCATAGGGAACTTTTCCTGTGATCAATTCATAGAGAATGATACCTAATGAGTAAATGTCCGATTGCTCGTTACTGGGCAACCCTTTGGCTTGTTCGGGCGATAAGTAATGAACCGAACCAATGATATCCCCAGTATGGGTCACTGTTGCGGATGATACGGCCCGCGCAATCCCGAAATCCGTAACTTTAGCATGTCCGTCCGAGGTCACCAAGATGTTGTGTGGTTTAATATCCCTATGAATAATATGGTGCTCATGAGCATTTTGTATGGCTTCTGTAATTTGCCGCCCGAGGTTAATCGACTGATCTGTAGACAGTGGAGCATACTCTCGGATGATTTCTTTGAGATTACGGCCTTCCACGTATTCCATAACAATATACTCAGTATCGCCATCTTTACCAACATCATAAACGGATACAATATTGGGATGGGACAAACTCGCTGCGGATTGGGCTTCTCTCCGAAAACGGCGAATAAAGTCTTCATCTGAGGCAAACTGCTCCCGAAGCACCTTGATTGTCACAATACGGTTAAGTAGAAGGTCCTTGGCCTTATAAACAATTGCCATACCGCCAGCACCGAGTCGTTCCAAGACCTCATATCGTCCCCCGAAAATTTTGCTCACTATTTGTCACCTACTTTCTGACTCAATGCTTCTTGTATGATCTGTCGTGCAATCGGAGCTGCCGCACCGCCCCCGGTCCCACCGTGTTCCACAAGCACAGCAACCGCGATCCGCGGGGCCTCAGCCGGCGCGAAAGCAATATACCAAGCATGAGTCGGGACATTACCTCCAGGTTCTGCTGAACCTGTCTTGCCCGCAACCTGAACATTAGGCAATGCCCCCGGCGCAGCCGTTCCATCGGTCACGGCTGTAACCATTGCACTCGTTATCTTATCCGCTTCCTCTTTTGTAAGCGCTTGCAGCCAAGGCTCAGGTTTTTGCTCGAATATTACAGTCTGAGCGGGATCCAGGACACGTTCCACAAGATGCGGGGTCATAATAACTCCATGGTTAGCAATACCAGCCGCGATCAAAGCCATATGAAATGGTGAAACCAAAACTTCTCCCTGTCCAAAAGCACTGGCTGCCAGCAGATTTGTCGTCAATGTCTCAGGCATTTTTACTGCGTTGGTAATTTGACTCATGGGCACATTTAGGTCAAAGGGGATCTTTTGCCCAAAGCCGAACTCTTTCGCTGCTTCAAGGAACTTTTTGTCGCCGGCCTGTACGCCATACGTCGCAAAATACGAGTTGCAAGAACGGGCCAAGGCCATATTATAATTAATCCAGCCAAAGACCTCGCCATTTTGTTCTGTAATGACTTGTCCATTTATGACCGCTGAACCTGTGCTATCATACAAGTTCGTGGTATTGAGCCCGCTCCGAAATAAGGCTGCCGACGTAACCACTTTCATCGTTGATCCCGGCGGAAAAAGGGAAAAGGCATGGTTTTCAAGGGGTCTTCCTTGGGTTTGGCTTAGGATGCCCGTCCAGTTCTGTTCTAGAGTTGCAGGATCAAAACTAGGCTGGCTCACCAAAGCCAACACCTCTCCAGTTTGTGGATCAATGGCCACAGCCGCCCCCATTTTGCCTTTAAGAGCATTATAAGCAATGCTCTGTAAACGTGAATCCAAGGTAAGCACCACGTCATCCCCTTGACGAGGAAGTGCAAAGAGTTGTTGAACCGCTTGGGTAGGCGTTGGTTGCTTGATTCCCAGCAACCAATCTGCCAACGTCCCTTCAAGTCCGGAGGAGCCCAGTTTCAGTGTCGAATAACCGAGCGTAGGTTCAAACATTTCCCCTTTAGGATATACTCGAACCCGCTTACCTTTGGAAGTCTGAATTTGTGCTAATATTTCGCCGTTACGGTCAAAAATTCCTCCCCGAGTCACACGGCTTTCCATAAGAATTAAGCGACGATTAGCTGGATTTTCCAGCAACATGTCCGCCTGAACAGCCTGCCAATATACTAAACCAAGACTTAAGATAAAAAAGCTTAAGGCCATACCAAGCGCTACTCGACGTACCCCTCGCATTATGCTGCATACTCCCTTCCTTTTTCTCGAAAATAAACTACGTGAGGGTTAAACGTTGCATCATCGGCTTAATCCAAAATACAGCACAAGGCTGTGAAATTATCTGGTGCACCCCGTTCTAGGGTAAGCTTTCGCAATCTCTCAAATCTTTCTTCCCAGGAACCCATTTCGAGGAATTCTTCCTCAAGTTCCTGATCGCTAATCATATTGGAAAAGCCGTCCGTACACAAAAGAAAAACATCGCCAGCCTGTAGATTCATACTCTTACAATCCAGTTCAATCTCTGGGTCTGCTCCCACGGCACGCATCAGCACATGCCGTTGAGGGTGTTTCTCCGCTTCTTCAAGGGAGATCTGTCCTAAGCGCACAAGTTCGCCAACCAATGAATGATCCATGGTCAAGGCAGTTAACTCCTGATCGCGCCAAAGATAAGCGCGACTATCTCCAACATGAGCAATAACGACCGACTTGCTGCGCACCAGCAAAACGGTCAGGGTCGTTCCCATTCCTGCATTTTCCGGCTTAGTTGTTGAGGATTCATAGACGACCCTATTTGCTTGAACAATGGCTTCAGTTAACTCTCTTTCCAAACTCTGATCCTCAAGTCCGACTAACTGAGGAGCTGATTTCTCCAATACCTGTAACGCGGTCGAAGAAGCCACTTCTCCCGCGCGGTGCCCACCCATCCCGTCAGCCACAGCAAAGAGGCCTAGAGTTGCTAAGGCCAAGAAAGAATCCTCATTATTTTTACGAATACACCCTTTTTCACTAAAGCTTAGTACTCTCATTTTGCCACCTCGAGTATTGGAAGGTAATACTTCCAATTTTCACATAATCTCCTACCACCATTTGTACAGGAGAATGGATTTGCTCTCCATTAACCCAAGTTCCATTCGTACTTCCTAAGTCTTCCACTATGGTTTTTCCTTTTTGCAACCTAAAAACAGCATGGTCAATGGAAGCAAAATGATCCGGTAAAACGACATCATTATGCTTGCCACGCCCCAAACGCAACCCTTTTCCATCCACCTTAAAGATACGCCCTTTGGCAAGCGTTTCTGCCCCAGTTAGAACCTCTAATCGTCCATATTCATTAATCGAACTTTTAAAAATCCCCTTCGTCTGCAGATCAGCCATTAGTGCCGTAAAAATGCGGAATATGAAGAGATAGATAAGGGCGACAAAAGCTAATCGTCCGATGACTAATACAAATTGCATACAACCCTCCAGTCTAAATACACGCCAGAGGTGATCTTTGTATCACCAGTACACTTTGTCCGATTTGAATACGATCCCCCGGCAGAACCGACAGATGCGTAATTCTTTGACCATTAACAAACGAACCATTTGTACTTCCCAAATCGTCCAACCACAAACTGTTCTCCTCAAGCGCAATCTTTAAATGTCGCCGCGAAACTTCAGGATCATGAAGTACCAACTCACATTGCCCGTGGCGACCGATAAAAACCTCTGCATCTTGCAGCGAAAATGACTGTCCAATATCTGGTCCTTCTATAATTTCGAGAAAGTACTCTGAATTCCTGCCTTTAAGACCCTGATCCACTAAGTTTGGCTTGACGCACGCTTTAAAGATGGTTGTGCTTTCACGCCAATCAGGTTCATCCACTGTCTCTCTTTCTTCGTTCCTTCCTTCTTCGTTCCTTCCTTCTTCTAGAATCATCAAAGTCAACTTCAACGATCATTTCTCGGGGATTCACCGTCTCATCCGAATGCAATTCAATGGCCGGTTTGGTTAAAAACGTATACCCGTTCCGTGTTGCTTCCGCAAATAAATATTTTGAGAGTTCGATTAGAAACACATCCCCAAAACTAGCCAATGGCCCCCAATCACTGGAATGGAGATAAACCCGGTAGATATTTGGTACATAAACTTGCGAAATACTGATTTGCTTATTTTTAAGCATTGCCTTCACGAGTTCTTTGGCAAGTTCCACTGGTTGAAGACGGGCAGTACCTTTTTTGAAAGCTCCAGTAAATAGATATTCGGCCATCCCTTCAAATCGGGCCAATAGGTTCATAATAACTCACCCTCCCACTGTCGACGAAGTTGACCGCATGCTGCGTCAATATCTCCACCACGTTCCTCACGTAGAGATACAGAAATTCCGGCATCTTCTAACTCCTGCGCAAACCTTCTCATGAGCTCTGGATTGGGGCGCTCCATGCCGGTTCCTGCCACAGGATTAATCGGAATCAAATTGACATGTCCAAACTGCCCTTTTAATAATCTCGCCAGAGCCTCAGCTTCCTCCTTTTTCGCATTCTCAGTCGTCAAGGCTACCTCGAAAGTAATCCGACGATGCGTGATTTGTGTATACACGTGGCAGGCCTCCATAAGCTGCATCAGCGGATAACGGCGATTCATTGGGATCAAATCATTTCTCACTTCATCTTTTGCTGCATGAAGTGAGACTGCGAGACCTACCTGAGGGTTATCTTTAGCCAGTTGAATAATCTTGGGCACGACCCCACAGGTTGAAATCGTCATTCGCCGCATGCCAATATTTAGACCCTGTCCATGATTCAAAAGTTGAATTGCCTGGAGAACCTGATCATAATTGAGGAGGGGTTCTCCCATACCCATAAAAACAAGGTTGGTCACTTGAAAATCCGGATCTTCCTGGCGGACATAATGGGTGATATCCAACACTTGGCCCACAATTTCACCGACACTGAGATTTCTCCGCAACCCGTCCACCCCTGTAGCACAAAAAGCACACCCCACCGCGCATCCGACTTGGGTAGAGACACAAACTGTGTGACGATCCCGCGAGCTAGTCCGTGCATAATCCATCAAAACGCATTCAATCATCTCACCATCGAACAGGCGAAAAAGATACTTTCGAGTGCCGTCCTGAGAACGTTGTTCACGAACCTTTTCCAAAACATCAAACCTCAAGCGAGAACACATAGTTTGCCGATCACGATCCCCAATGTTTTTCATTTCCGCCCAGGTGCGCACTGCTTTTTGTTGCACCCATTGGAACAATTGGGTCGCCCGAAACCGTTTTAAGCCCAGTTCCTGACAGATCTGTATCAATTCATCTTCTAAGCAACCGCGTAATTCAATACTTTCCATAATATTTATTATTCACCCAATTCATTCCAGTTAAACTTCCCTCCGCCGGAATTTTGCCAAGAAAAATCCGTCCATCTCATGACGATGCGGTAGCAGTTGCAGCATCCCTTTACTCGCTTGTTGCCTATCTCTCGCATCCACCAGGGGAAAAGGTAAATCCTCTACTAGGTTGACTGGCTCAAATTCCGGATGCGCCAAACGGAACGTCTTGACCAATTCAAAATTCTCTTCCGGTTCGATTGTACAGGTTGAGTAGATTAAATCCCCCCCGACTTCAACGCAAGACGCTGCCCTTTCCAAAATGGCAAGTTGAAGGCGGGGCAAATCCGACAAGTCTTGTTCTTCTTTCTGCCAACGTAGATCCGCTCTCCGTCGCAGTACGCCCAACCCTGAACAAGGCGCGTCAACCAAAACGCGCTGTTGTGAACCAAGCTTTACTCCCAGCAAATCTCGGGCATCACCCAACTGAGCTCGGATTATTGTAATACCCATTCTTAGCGCTAACTGATCAATGAGCTCCAGTTTATGGGCATGGATATCAAACGCTAAAATTTCTCCCTCATCGTGCATCATCTGGGCCAAATGCGTAGTTTTCCCGCCAGGGGCACTACAGGCATCCAACACACATTGTCCAGGCTTTGGATCAACCACATGAGCAACAAGTTGTGAACTTTCATCCTGAACCGTAAAAAGTCCCTCTCGAAAGCTCTCCAGCCGATCTAAAGCACCGAAATTATGGATGCGTAGGCTTTCTGGAATCCGGATTCCGGGTTCGACAGTAATTCCTTCCAGCGTGAGACGATCCATTAAATCTTCACGTGAGATCTTCAGAGTATTCGTTCTGATCCATGTTTGAGCCGGCTCATTATTGGCTCGGCACAAAGCTTCCGTTTCCTCCATGCCCCAACGTTTCAGCCAACGTCGAATCATCCACTCGGGATGAGAATAGCGCACTGAAAGATAGCGTACTGTTTCGCGTTTCGCATCAGGCCAAGGAAAATCCCACGCCTTATTCATAACCTTGCGTAAGACGACATTCACTAACCCTGTGAATTTCGGGTACGGTTTCGCTAATTCCACACTCTCATTGACCGCAACAGCGTCCGGAACTTTATCCACATAAAGCAATTGAAAAGCCCCGATGCGCAGAATTGCCCTAACCTCGTGAGGAAGCGCCGACATCGGCTTGCTTAAATACCTGCGTAATGCATAATCCAAGGTAAGCTGATGTTTAAGCGCACCATTCACCAATAATGTCACAAATTGACGGTCACGAGAATCCGTTAGCCTGCCAATATTCCTCTGTAGCAAGAGATTGGCAAACGCCCCTTCTACCTCAACTCGCGTCAAAAGCTGCACTGCTATCCCGCGGGCTGTATCTTTAATCATCGTTTCTACCTCGGGCGATCAAAATAAACCTTGCTAACTGAAGCACAGCAGCCAACGCTGCCGCCACATACGTCAATGCAGCCGCATTTAACACAGAGCGTGCGCCGCGTATTTCCTCGCTGCGCAGCAAATTCCCCTTTTGTAAAAGTAATAACGCCCTATGACTGGCATTGTATTCCACAGGAAGGGTTATTATCTGAAAAAGCACGGCAAAGGCAAAAGCGAAAATCCCTAATTGAAGAAGCCAACCAAAGCTCGGCAGGAAAAGACCAACTAAAATCAACATCGGACCCGCCCCACTGCCCAGGTTAGCGACAGGAACAAAGGACGCCCTGAGTTGCATGGGGAAATACCCTGTCGCATGCTGTAACGCATGTCCCGTTTCATGCGCAGCTACCGCTACAGAAGATAGTGAGGTGCCCTGATAAACGTCTTCGCTGAGACTTATGACCTTGGTACGCGGATCGTAATGGTCCGCAAGCCGACCCCCGATCCGTTCGACCCGAACATCATATAGCCCGTTACTATTCAAGAGCGCTCGTGCCGCCTGTGCCCCTGTAAGCCCTGACTGTGAACGAATTTGTGAATATTGTTTGTAAGCCGTGGAAATTTTGAATTGAGCGTATAACGACAATAATATGGCTGGAATTAAGAGCACCATCGTGGGATCCCAAAAAAGCATAAGTCGACCTCCTTTATTCGATGCTCGAGGCTCCAAACGCGAGACTCGAAGCTCGATGTACGAATTGTGAATTCGATTCTGCGAATCGAAGTACGAATTAAACTTCGTGAATTAATCGTTCTGCGAACTTTGTTCGCCTTCTATTCGTGCATCGTGCTTTGTGCATCGTGCTTCGTCACGCAACCTCACTCTAATTTTTCTCCCACCTGGCCATGTCGACCATTGAAGAAATCTCGGGCTGACATAGCGCGTTTCCCTGCTAGTTGGACCTCCAGAATCTGAAGGACTCCATCCCCTGTCTGAACTAACAAACTATCCTCTAGTACTTGCAAAATTTGACCCGGAGCAGCCTTCCCCACTTTCGGAAACACTTCCGTCACCGAATTCTGGTCCTGCAGTAAGGGAGCGCTTTGCCATATCTTTAAGTTTTCTCCCTGAAAGGTCGTAAACGCTCCAGGCCAAGGGTTTAACCCCCGAATCTGATGATGCAGTTCCATGGCCCGCTGCGACCAATCTAAACGTTCATGTTCACGTTTTAGAAGGGGCGCATAATTCGTTGTACCAGTTTGGGGCGTAGCAACTAATCTCCCCATTTCCAACTCATTTAACGTGTCAATCAGGAGTTTCGCTCCTAAAGAGGCTAACTCATCATGAATCTCACCCGTTGTTGCTTCATTAGAAATCAGGACTTCTTGTTTTAACAACATATCTCCTGTATCCAAACCATTATCCATCAGCATGGTAGTCACTCCGGTACGAGTTTCTCCCCTAATAACCGCCCAATGAATCGGCGCTGCTCCACGGTAGGCTGGGAGCAAGGAAGCATGAACATTTATGCACCCTCTTGAAGGCAACTGCAAAATTTCCTGAGATAAGATTTGTCCATAAGCAACCACAATAATACTGTCCGGGGCTAAAACCCGTAGCAGTTGGATTCCCTCCGGCGTTTTTATCTTTTCGGGTTGAAAAATAGGTACACCTAACTCCTCTGCCGCCACTTTAACGGGGCTAGACTTTAAATTTTTCCCTCGCCCAGCAGGCCGATCAGGCTGGGTAAAGACCCCGACCACTTCATGTCCCGCACTCACCAAGGCCCGCAAAGAAGGAACGGCAAAATCTGGTGTACCCATAAAAACTAATCTCATATTCATACCCCTTTCTCGAGGTTCGATGCCTGAAATCCAAGCCCGAGGAGCGCCTTTCTGCGAAGCGACTACATTCACTCTCTGTGACCCGTAAGCCAGGAGGAGCGTTTTCTGCTAAGCGGATGCGTCCGTGAAGCCGCGGTCCAGACGAGCGCCGATGGTTTGCGTCCCCGTAGCGCGCCGAAGGGACTTGTCCATGGATGGACTGATGCCGCGGTGCCAAGGATGGCATGGAGCGGCGCACATTCATCCCACCCAGAGGTTCGGACGCGCTCGCGAACCGTCCAGCTTGTCAGCGGCGTAACTCGCAGACGCGTGCAGAAAACGCTCCTCCTCCCCCGTCGGTCTAACCCCGTAATGTGTGCACAAAAAGCTCCGACTAGCTTCGATAAGTTTTCTTAGCAACATCGATAAACAATATTCCTTCTAGATGGTCGATCTCATGTTGTAAAGCACGGGCCAACAAACGATCCGCCTGAAAGTCCAACAATTGTCCATGACGATTTAGCCCCTGAACACGAACTCTCGCTGCCCTAACTACATCTCCTGTTATATTGGGTATACTAAGACACCCTTCCTCAGCACTGGTTGCTCCCTCTTTTTCCAAAATAACCGGATTAATGAGTTCAACCAGCACTTCATCCACTTTAATCACGACGACCCGCTTAGAAACCCCAATTTGAGGTGCAGCTAACCCCACCCCATCGGCGGCAAACAAGGTATCCACCATATTATCTAGCAACTTAATAATAGAGGGATTAACCTCTTTAACCTCTTTCGCTTTCTCACGCAGTACTTCTGCACCGATTTCCACAATCTGATAAACAGCCATTTCTATTTACTCCTTCCATCTCGCGAATACTAGTTCGTAGTTCGAATATCTAAATACCCATATCGAATATCGATCAGCAATATTCTTTATTTTATGTCCTTAGTGGTTAAACTTTCTTAGAGTATTCTGCCCTCTGTTTCAGGTAAGTGGATCAACTTCGATGTTTAAAATAATTCCACTACTCGCTGGACTTTTAAAAAACTGTTGAACCCCTTGATGCAAAAAATTTCTCAGCAAACTCAAACTTTTTCCTTTGACGGATATTTGCCATCTCCATTGGTTCTTGAGTCTAGATAATAGGGCTGGAGCAGGCCCCAGAATATCCAGTTCATTATTTCCAAATTTAGGTTCTTGCATTCCTAGCCGCAAATATACCCCTAAATCATTGGCCCCTTTTATGACCCGCTCCTCTTTTTCATGAAGGAGAAGAACGCGAATTATATGAGTGTACGGCGGATACTTTCGTTCTTTGCGATAGCGAATCTCTTCCCAGAAAAACCCTTGGAAATCATGGTGCGCCGCCTTCAAGATAGCACCATCTGTCGGAGAATAGGTCTGAATCACAACTTCACCCGGTTTGACACTCCGACCCGCTCGACCCGCAACCTGGGTTAAGAGTTGGAAAGTCCGTTCTCTAGCCCGGAAATCCGGAAAATTGAGCGTTTGATCCGCAGCAATAACCCCAACTAACGTGACATTTGGGAAGTCCAGACCTTTAGCCATCATTTGCGTCCCTACCAAAATAGACGCTTCTTGACGACGAAACCTTTCCAAGATCGTGTGATGGGCTTTACCGGACCGGGTCGTATCATAGTCCATGCGCAGAATGGGAACCCCCGGCAAGAGACCCTGCAATTCCTCTTCGACACGCTGCGTTCCCAGCCCAAAGAACCGAATATACCGGCTACCACATTTCGGACATGATAAAGGTGGAAGCTCTTTGTGGTTGCAATAGTGACAGCGCATGGCCTGCCCCTGAGTATGATACGTCAGGGCTATATCGCAATTAGGACAACTAACCACGTAGCCACATTCCCGACATACCACAAAGGTGGAATACCCTCTACGGTTCAGGAAAAGCATTGTTTGCTCGCCCCGCTCTATCCTTTCCCGCAGCTTTCGTTGGAGTAGAAGGGAGAACACACTGCGGTTTCCCTGCATAAGTTCCTCTCTCATATCCACGATTTCGACCGGTGGGAGGACACTTTCCCCGATCCGCTGGGTCATCGTTAGCAAGCCAATTTTACCAGCTTGTGCTGCCGCATAGGCTTCTAAGGAAGGCGTCGCACTTCCCAGCAAAACAACACCCTTTAGCTGTTCCATCCGTTTGCGGGCAACATCCCGTGCATGGTATTTGGGATTCTCATCTTGTTTGTACGCGCCATCATGTTCTTCATCCAAAATAATCAGTTTTAAATTCAATAAAGGAGCAAACACTGCCGAACGAGCCCCGATAACGATCCGCTTATGCCCAGTCAAAATGTCCTCCCAGGCTTTCATTTTTTCCTTTGGTCGTAAACCCGAGTGCAATATTATCACTTGCTCGCCAAATTGGGTTTCAAAATAACGCGCCACTTGTGAAGTCAGAGAAATTTCCGGTACAAGAAGAATTGCATCTCCACCTCGAGCTAATATTTGCGTAATCAACTCACGATAAACATCCGTTTTTCCGCTGCCCGTCACACCATGCAATAAGACGGTTTGAGGTGAACCTTCCTCTAAGGCGGCTAAAACACTTCTTACTGCAACAGTTTGTTCCCCTGTTAGGTTGTAGGTCCGCCCCGAGGATAGGTCACCTTCATTGACCTCGTCTTGCCGGCATAAAAGAGATGCTTCCTCTAAAGAACCTTTAGCAAAAGAGATTTGCTTTATAACTCCTTCTCCTTTCGAAACAAAGCGTGTTTCCTTTTTAGCCCAACCTTGGTGAAGGAGCTTGTCAAGTGTTGCCTCAGAAATATCTGCTCGTTTTAAGAAGATCTTAAGGGGAATGGCCTTACTCCGTGACCGATCAAGCACATTAACCGCTCGAAAGGCGTCCGTATCTAGCCACTGTAAAGTCTGAATATCTGAATCCTTCATGGATGCTATGAGTTTAACCCAATCTTCCATTTTTCCTTTGAGCAGTGGCCAAACCGTGTGCAAGCTTTGCGCCACTGAGCAAATGGTCGTCTGTGCTAACCAATGGGCAAGTTCAATCAACTCAGTTGGAACAAGACTTTCCTCATCTACAATTTCTAATATCAACTTGAGATTTATCAACGCTAGTTCATCTGGCAGATCATTAGTAACATTTACCACGAGCCCCTGCACCTTGCGGTTTTGGAGAAAGACGAGAACTCGCATACCTATCTTTAGGTTAAAATATTCAGGAATAAGATAATGGTAACTTTGATCTAGGCGCCGATTTGCTACATCAACTAACACCTCAGCATAACGAAACATGACGACGCCTCCTTAACGGCAAAATATTTTTTAATTAAAGAGCGTTGTCCATCTTCAAAAATATTATAACAGATTCTGAGCTTGCGATATATTTTATCATATTCCTTTTAATATAAGTAATCAAAGATTAGACGCTCTTGTTATAGAAAGTATTAACCATTAACTTTTAGCTGCTTGTCAAAATACATTTAATTGTGATATGATCCATACAAATAAAAGTCTTGTACCTTTAAATTAGTCCCGTGAGACTAAGAAGGGAATTGTGAACCATGAGTTAAACATGGGTACCTCTTTCTTGCTCGCGGGCAGGGAAGAGGTTTTTAGTTTACAAAGAGGAGGAATACCATGTCTACCGAAGTTCAGATTCACGAAAGACTCCCACTTACCCAAGCAATCCCTCTCGGCTTGCAACACGTCTTTGCCATGTTTGGTTCTACAGTCCTTGTTCCTTTTTTGACTGGACTCAGTCCATCTGTCGCTCTCCTTTCTTCGGGGATCGGCACCATAATATTCCTATTATTAACGAAAAGTCGAATTCCCGCTTATCTAGGTTCCTCGTTTGCCTATATCGCAGCCCTAACCACCTTTGTCAAGACGAATCATAATCCTTCCGCAGCGATGGGTGGCGCCTTAGCCGTTGGTGTGGTATATCTAATCATCTATCTTCTCATGGCTGCCTTTGGCACTCGCTGGATCCACAAGATTGTTCCCCCAATCGTCGCTGGGCCAGTCGTCGCTATTATCGGCCTAAGCTTAACTCCAGTTGCTGTAAGCATGGCCTCAAAAAATTGGCCGATTGCCGCCTTCACTTTAGCTGTCGCGGCTTTACTCTCGGTGTATGCTAAAGGATTCCTGAAAATTATTCCTATCCTCGTGGCTATCATCGCCGGATACATTGTAGCCTCTGCTATGGGTCTTGTTGATTTCCAACCATTCTATGCCTCCTTTAGCCACCTTTTCGTCAGTCCGGTCAAACTGGGAAGCGATTTCCAACTGCCCAGCTTTGATCAAATAGCGATTTTAGCAATGGCTCCTCTAGCGTTAGTTACGATCATCGAGGATTTAGGACACATGATTGTGCTCGGCAATATTACTCATTCTGACCCCATCGAAAACCCCGGATTTCATCGTGTCCTCCTCGGTAATGGCCTAGCCACCGTTGTGGCTAGCTTTCTCGGAGGCCCTCCGGTAACTACCTACGGTGAAAACATTGGTGTACTAGCTGTGACGAAAGTTTACAGTACCTTCAACATTTGGATGGCCGCCATCATTGCTATCATCTTGAGTCTGTTTAATCCCTTACAAGCCGCGATCATGTCTATTCCTACCGCAGTTATGGGTGGAGTTACCATCCTCCTCTTCGGCATGATCGGTACGACAGGTTTACGTACTCTCCTCGAAGCTAAGGTCGATTTTTCCGAAACGAAAAACCTCATCATTGCCTCCGTCATTTTCGCTCTCGGTATTGGATTGCCTGACCACGGCGTAGCTTGGGCAACCATCGTCGGAATAGCCTTAAACCTTATCCTCAAGGGTCAAGCCGAAAACGGCAAAGCAGTCGAGCCAAATGTAAAGCTAAGGATTGCAGAAAAAGCTTCAAACTCAGCAAAGCAGGGTAAAGCGAAAAACAAACCAAAAGGCAAGTAAAGCTAACAAATAAAGCAAGAGGCTCTTGTATGACAAGAGCCTCTTGCTTTATTTTCTCTCGTAATTAGGGAAAACCTCATGTTACATACTTTTGAAAGATTTTTTCTAAGAGTAACATACAAACCTCCCTAAACATTTGATAGATTTAATGAAGATGATTACTAGTGCACTCTTCTTTAATTAATTTCAACAACCTTTTTTCAGATAGTTCAAGGGCATCCTTAACTGAATGTCCGGCTCCAAAATATCTTGTCACATAAGCATCAGCGAGTATATTAAAGGCTGTTTGATTAATATTCCCTGTAATAACAGCTTCACAATTATACTCCAATACTTTTTGAGCGAGAGTTTCTTCTAGTGAAGTTCCTGATAATTCATCTTTATTTATAACTTTAACAGTCAAATCGTTTATGTTAACAATTAAAATATATGAGCATTGTTCAAATTTCTCAGATACCTGACTCTCCAAACTTTTGCCATCAGCCGCCACTGCAATATTCATTATTTCCCTCCATTAATTCTGTAAGCACTTTCTCCCTACCTCACGGGCAAATTGAGCTTCTGCATCGCCTTCTCCATAATTTCCTGATCCTGAACACGAATGACCACTTGAGCCTGTTCATTCTCTGACTCTACAAAAGCATACATGTACTCTACAACTACATCCTGTTTAACAAGCTGGTTGAGCATCTCCGCCAGTCCACCTGCGCGATCAGGAACCTTGAGTACCCAGACCTTTGTTAAGGAAACAACGACTTTTTGGGCACGTAGTTTTTCCGTTGTCGCTTCAGGTTCATCCACGATAATTCGTAACACCCCATAATCCTTGGTATCCGCCAATGACAGGGCCCGCAAATTTACCTTAAGTTCGGCGAGGAGACTTATTACCTCGGCCAACCGTCCTTTGGCATTCTCCAGAAAAATAGATAATTGCAACATGCTTATCTCACCCTCCCTATTTGCGTTGATCAATAACCCGAATGGCTTTCCCTTCACTCCGCGGAATACTCTTGGGTTCAACTAGGCGAATGCGAACTGTGATACCTAGCATTTCCTTAATTCTTTGTTTTAGACGTTCTTGTTGCTCTTCCAACTCTCGTACTTCGTCAAAGAAACTAGTTTCATTGACTTCCACCTGAACTTCGAGTTGGTCCAAGTTCCCTGAGCGGTATATGACAAGTAGATAATGCGGTTCGAACTCTCCCAAAGAAAGAATTGCCTCTTCAACTTGACTGGGAAAGACATTGACGCCTCGAATGATTATCATATCGTCCACTCGAGCCGTGACGCGTTCCATTGTCCAGCCAACGTGTCCGCAGGAACAGGTACCATAATGTAGGGTCGTCAAGTCTTTGGTCCGATAACGCAACGCAGGAAAGGCCTCTTTTTCCAGACTGGAAAGAACTAACTCTCCTAGGACTCCCTCAGGTAACGGATTTCCTTCGGGATCCAAAATTTCCGGATAAAAATGTTCATCAATATGTAGGCCCTGATGAGCCGGACATTCCAAAGCAACGCCCGGTCCCATAGTTTCGCTGAGACCATAGATATCGAACGCTTTGATGCCCAAGCGTGCTTCGATTTGTTCTCTCATGCCTTCTGTCCAGGGCTCTGCACCGAAGATCCCAATTTTGAGCTTTAATTCATCCCGTGTGATCCCCGATCCTTCCAGACTTTCCGCTAGATACAACGCATAAGATGGGGTGCAGGCCAGCACAGTTGTGCCAAAATCCCGCATCAGCATGAGTTGACGGGCTGTATTTCCACCCGATATCGGAACGACTACAGCGCCCAGTTCCTCACAGCCATAGTGTAGTCCCATCCCCCCAGTAAACAAGCCATAGCCGTAGGCAATTTGAACA
>OMOF01000362.1 GCA_900290375.1 Candidatus Desulfosporosinus infrequens | reverse complement strand
CGGCTCGCTCGAAATCAGAGAAATCGTATCAATTGCAAAAAAAATAGGGATTAAGGCTTTGGCCGTTGTTGATCATGATACAGTAGATGGCCTAGTGGAAGCAGAAAATATTGGCAGCGAATATGACGTTAAAATCATCTCTGGTATTGAAATTTCTGCTTATGACTATCAAAGAGGTAGAAAAGCTCACGTTTTAGGTTACTTGATGGATAAACCTCAGCAGATCGGCGAGGTATGCCGACCTATGCTGATTGAAAGGCAGAAAACGTCTAAATGGATAGTAGAAACACTTGCTGAGGCCGGTTATCCAATAACCTGGGAATTCGTTAATAAAATTTCGAGCGGCAGTACTAACGTCTATAAGCAACATATAATGCATGCTTTGATGGAGCTAGGCTACACATCAGCTTTAAAAGCCGATTTATATAAAAAGCTTTTTGCTAAACCTGTGCATGGCAAACCTGGGGGAATAGTTTATCGAGAGATAGAGTACCTCGACGTTTTTCAGGCAGTTAAGGGGATAAAGCAAGCTGGTGGAGTCGCAGTGCTTGCTCATCCGATGGGGTATAACAACATGGAACTAATACCTGAACTTCTCGACTCTGGCTTAGATGGCTTGGAAGCATGGCATCCGAGTCACGATGATACGGCTGTAAAACAAATCATGTCCGAAGCGGAAAAATACGGATTAATCGTGACAGGCGGTTCTGATTTTCACGGCATGTATGAAGGCAAGCCGAATCTTTTGGGAAGCTGTTATACGTCAGAAGCATGGCTTCAAAAACTCTATGAGCGCAAAACGGATCTAAATATTTAACATTTACTTTACATTGAATTCATTCAGATTTTACATACAACAATTATTATATAAGTAGGATCTTTTAATATTAAAGTATGTATTAAAATTTAATATTAAATTTAATAGAGGAGGGCCTATATTGGGGGGAGTTATAGTGTGGCCAATGTTTTACTTATAGAGGACGACATTCAAATTCAAGAACTAGTTCGGTATAGCCTAGAAAAAGAAGGATTTACTGTTATAACTGCTTCAGACGGTGAGCAAGGCTTAGATCTTGTCAGAAGAGAAAAACCAGACCTTATAATCTTGGATCTAACGCTTCCTACGATCGATGGCTTTGATGTATGTAAATTACTACGGGCCCAAAAGGATACTGTAACGATCCCAATCATTATTTTAAGTGCCCGTGACGATGTGGCAGATAAAGTAATTGGGCTTGAATTAGGAGCTGACGATTATATAACTAAGCCTTTTAGTCCTAGAGAATTATCTGCCAGAATTAAGGCGAGATTAAGAGAAGGACAACGGAAAAATGATCTTTCCAATGACTCCTTGAAGTGGGGGGGCTTAGAGATAGTGCAAGAAAGTTACATTGCTACCATAGCAGCTAAACCTTTAAACTTAACGGTGAAAGAATTTGAGCTGTTAGTACTTTTTGTAGCTAACCCTTACCAAGTATTTAGCCGCGAATACCTAATCCAAAAAGTTTGGGGTTACCTTTCTAACACAGATAGCAGAACATTGGATGTACATATCAGTCACTTACGTAATAAACTAAAGGCTTTGGGTCCTGTCCTTGATGCGGTAAGGGGAGTGGGATACCTTTTTGCTCGCCGTGAATAGTGAAAAAAAACCACAAAGGTGACCCGAATTCAGGTTTGGGTCACCTTTGTGGTTTTTTAGTGATAGTATCTTTGACTATCTTATAATGGCTATAAATTTAGGTCGGTTCTTTTCCCTGTTGCGATATAAACTATTTCCTCCCCAATGTTGGTACAATAGTCACCCATACGTTCGAGAAACCGTCCCACAAGAATTAAATAAGTAGCTTGGTTAATCATTTTAGGATCTTCAAGTAAAAGAAGGAGGAGATCTTGAAAGATCTGCCCATACAAATGATCAATTTCTTCATCCATTAAGGTCATTTCCTGAGCCTTTTCCGCATCAACTTGAACATAAGCAGCGAGACCTTTGACGATCATTTCCCCTACAAGCTTTCCCATACGAGGAATATCAATCAGAGGTTTAATAAGTTTAGCCTTGCCAATTCGAAGTGTTACCTTGGCAATATCTGCAGCGAGATCCCCAATGCGTTCCAGGTGCATGGCGATTTTAAAGCCAGCTACAATTTTACGTAAGTCAGTAGCCAAGGGCTGCTGCATAGCAAGCAACAGGATGCTTTTCTCTTCAATTTCCGCTTGTTGATCATTGATATTGAGATCCTCGGCAATTACCTTGTTAGCCAGTTCCATATCCTGTTGGCACAGTGAATCGATGGACATACTGACCCTTTCTTGCACAGTCATCCCCATAATTGAAATTTTTTGGCTGAGTTCTGCCAAGTCCTGGTGAAAAACTTGCCTTGGTGTCATCGGCTTACCCCCTGTCTTTAATGTCTTATCCGAAACGCCCGGTAATGTAATCTTCTGTACGTTTATCTCTTGGATTTGTAAAAATCTCCGAAGTAGGGCCGTGCTCCACCAAATCCCCATTGAGAAAAAATGCGGTTGAATCGGCTATGCGAGCGGCCTGCTGCATATTATGAGTAACGATTACGATTGTGAAATCTTTTTTAAGTTCTGTGATTAACTCCTCGATATGCAAAGTGGCTATCGGGTCTAAGGCCGAGGCAGGTTCATCCATTAACAGGACAGAAGGCTCCACGGCTAAAGCTCGTGCAATACAAAGACGCTGTTGTTGACCACCCGATAAACCCATGCCTGAATTGTTTAGTCTTTCACTAACTTCGTCCCAGAGAGCTGCCATACGAAGGCTTTTTTCAGCTACTTGGCGCAGCTTTTCTTTGTTACGTACTCCATTCAACTTTAAACCCGCCACAACATTATCAAATATGCTCATCGACGGAAAAGGGTTGGCTTTCTGAAATACCATACCTATGTGGCGACGTAATTCCACCTGATCTTGAGAATATATGTCCACCCCGTCCAGAAGGATCTCTCCTTTGGTTTTAGCTCCAGGCAAGGTTTCGTGCATACGATTTAGACAGCGTACAAAGGTAGACTTGCCGCAACCCGAAGGGCCAATAATGGCCGTCACATGATTAGGGGGGATCTCCATATCTATTCCCTTGAGAGTTTTTTGAGAACCGTACCAGGCTTCCAAATTTTTAACGCTTAGACTTTTTCCCATAAAATATCCTCCCTATTAATGTTGCCGCCCTTTAAAGATAAAACGGGTACCTAAGTTTAAGATCATTACAATAAATAGTAATACTAAAGCACCTGCCCAAGCTTGCCGATGCCAGTCCTTGTATGGGGAAACAGCGTAATCATAGATTTGTACTGGCAAGGAAGAGATCGGCTCATTCAAGGAATGGGCCCAATATCTATTGCCTAAAGCAGTAAACAAGAGGGGAGCTGTTTCTCCCGATACTCTAGCTACAGCTAGCATGATTCCAGTGATAATTCCTCGGGCTGAAGCTGGTACAACAATCCAAAGAACTATTCGCCATTTAGGAATACCCAAGGCGAGGCCGGCTTCTCGCACCGAATGGGGTACTAACTTGAGCATTTCTTCCGTAGAACGAACGACAACCGGAATCATAATAATACCTAAGGCAATACCAGCTGCCCAGGCAGAGAAATGTTTCATGGGGACAACAATAGCAGTATAGACAACGATACCGATAATAATTGAGGGGACCCCAGTTAAAACATCCGTGGTAAAGCGAGTCAGTGTACTAAACCAACTGGTACGGTCGTACTCTACCAAGTAGATAGCAGCCAAAAATCCAACCGGTATTCCCATCAAGCAGGCGATAAAGATCAGGATTAAGGTTCCAACGATTGCATTGGCCATCCCACCACCTTGCACACCTATAGCCCCAGGTAATTGCACAAAGAAATCCCAGTTCAGAGCGCCAATGCCATTGCAGAGTACATATCCCAGCACTGCAAATAAAGGCGCAAGGGAAAGCACTGCAGATAAGATGAAAACTCCCATCATACTGGAATTAACGCTTTTACGCCACGACCCAATCAATTAACATGACCACCTTTCGGTCCTCGCGCTACTGACCATACTAGTAAGCGAGCCAAGGCATTGAGTAATAAGGTAATTCCAAACAGAATAAGTCCGACTTCAACTAATGCACTTAAATACAGATCGTATGTAGCCTCCGTAAACTCATTAGCTAGTACACTGGCCATCGAATAAGCTGGTGAAAATAGAGAGGGTAAGATTTCCGGGCGGTTCCCGATTACCATGGTTACTGCCATTGTTTCTCCTAAAGCCCGTCCCAGACCTAACATTATTCCTCCCAAAATCCCAGATTTGGCAAAAGGCAAAACCGCAATTCGGATCATCTCCCATTTAGTGGCCCCCAAAGCTAAGGCAGCCTCCCTTTGAGCGATGGGGACTGTGGCCATAACTTCGCGGGAAATTGCTGCCACCGTTGGTAAAATCATGATGGCCAAAATTAAACCCCCTGCCAGCATATCCAGACCAGAGGGATTACCTTTAAAGAGGGGTATAAAACCCAACCATTTGCCCAACCATGGCTCAATATGGTTCCTTAAGAGAGGAGCAAGAACAAATATTCCCCAAAGTCCATATACTACGCTCGGAATGGCGGCCAGCAATTCCACCAGAAAAGAAACCGTAACTTTGATTTTGGTAGTGGCAATTTCATTGAGAAATATGGCCACCCCTACGCCGATCAGACCAGCAAGTACCAAGGCAATGAGTGAGGTCACCAAAGTACCATAAATAAAGGTGAGTGCACCGAAGTTTTCCTTGACAGGGTCCCATATCCTATTCGTGATAAAGGTAGGACCGAATTTAGCAATACTTGCCCCAGCGGATCGGAACATGGATACTCCAATCCAAGCCATAATCCCAATCAATGCGATGGCCATTATGAATGAAACATTGCGTAAAACAAGATCACCGCGAGACATTTTACCAATTTTCATTTTACTTATCATCCCTGACTTCTCCTTTCTCAAAATAACGCGGTAAAGCCCAGCAAATGCTGAGCCTTTCCTTCGTCCATAACTCCATCTGAAGAGACTAATCTTCTTGTGCTATTTAAGTAGAGGTTGTCCTTGATAAGTGACGGTTTTTAGTAAAGCTTCCTCTCGCGTAACGAGATTGGCAGGTAGTGGGCAATAATCTAAAGATCCGCCTAAACTTTGCCCATCATGAATTGCGTAGTCTAGGAAATTAACCGTGTCTAACCCTTTATCTTTATCAGTTTGTTGTTGATACACTAATGCCCATGTAAACCCACAGATTGGGTAAGCAGTTGCTCCAGGAGCATTAACAATAGAAACTCTCATATCATCAGGAATAGTTGCTGCGCCTGCTGCGACACTAGCCCCATCTGCGCTGGGCAGTACCCATTTTCCATCTTTGTTCTGTAATGTAGCATAGCTCAATTTGTTTTGGAGGGCATAAGCCAATTCAACATATCCGATTGCACCGGGGGTTTGTGAGACAATACCGGATACACCCTCGTTGCCTTTACCGCCTAAGCCAACTGGCCAGTTAATCGACGTACCTTTGCCAACTTTCGATGCCCAATCAGGACTTACACTACTGAGATAATCAGAAAAAATGTAAGTTGTGCCACTACCGTCTGAACGGTGAGCCACTGTTATAGCAGTATCCGGTAAGGTAACACCTGCGTTATCAGCAACCAATTTCGGATCATTCCACTTTGTTATTTTCCCTAAGAAAATGTCCGCAAGATTTGCCGCATTCAACTTTAGTTCTTTAGGACCATTGGGCAAATTATAAGAAACCGCCTCAGCGCCTAACGCAGCAGGAATATGCAAGATTGGTCCACCTTTGGCTGCTTTCAGTTGATCATCAGTCATCGGACCATCAGTGGCACCAAAGTCGATTGTTTGTTCGGAAATCTGTTTGATACCTGCACCGCTGCCCACGGATTGATAGTTAATCGTCAATTGAGGATACTTGCCGTGATACTTGTCAATCATTTGGATCATCAAGGGATTAATAAATGAACTACCTGCCCCTGTTAAAGTTACTGTGTTCGAGCTTGGCGCGTTGCCTTGTGCTGCTGCTGGGGGGGCGCTCGGAGTGGCTGGTGCTTGTGTACCGCACCCGGCGAGTGCCAATGCCAGCACTCCAGCTAAAATTCCTGTGGCAATTTTACTTTTTCCTAAAATCACTATGTACTTCCTCCTCGAATTTTTTATTGCTTATTATTGCTGGGTACTTTTTGATTATATAATTAGTATGTTAATTCTCAATGTTCTTTATGTTAAGGGAAGGTTAAATTTTAATAGGTCACAATTAATTACGGTTACGCAGAACATGCATATAGAATCTTTATTGTGATAAAATGAAGATAAATAATTATGACCTCGATAAAATAAGAGGAGGGCTTGAGATGCCGACTCGCCACAAATTTGATCATGACTTGGAGGAATTGCGTCTAAATATTTTAGACTTAGGAAAAATGGTAGACCAACGAATCGGTCTTGCGGCCCAGTCCTTGATTAATCAAGATCTAGAAATAGCCAATACCGTCGTAGTGGGAGATTTAGTCGTTAACGATCTGCAAGCAATTATAGAAGAAAAATGTATCCTTTTAATTGCTACTCAACAACCTTTTGCTCTTGATTTACGCAAAGTTGTAGCAGGTTTTAAAATCTCCATTTACTTAGAAAGAATGGGTGATCTATCAGTTGATTTGGCAAAATTAACCATAAGAATAGGCCAAGAAAAACTGATTGAGCCCTTGGCTGATATCCCACGTATGAGTATCTTAGTGCAAAAAATGATCCATCTTGGACTTAAAGCGTATGTCCAAGAAGATTGTAAAGCTGCTGCAGAAATGGCCGCGTTGGATGATGAAATTGACCAAATTTATGCTCAGGTCTTTGATGAATTGCGGAGCATTATGATGGCAGAACCTAAGAAGGTCACTCAGGCTAATTATCTACTATTTGCTTGTCGTTTTCTGGAACGCCTTGGGGACTATTGTACAAATATTGCTGAAGAGATTGTATATATTGTAACTGGTAAGAGAATGAATTTAAACGAATGACGAAGAAGGATTGGGATAAAATTAGTAGAATATGATTTTCATTAAGCGGGAAAACTATTTTTAGACTAGTTCGCTCGATTTTGACCTGAAAGGAAGGATAGATATGGGTGCCCACAAGAAAGTTTCGCGTCCCAAGGACCCGGCTACTATAAGAGACCCGCATTACTCAGAATTTGATATGCAAAAAGAGCGGAACATTCAAAAACCCTTACCCCGTAAAACACCGTAATGAAGGAAGTAGTATGTCTTCTATTGTCAATGATTAATGTCAAACTTGCAAAGCATTGCTTTGCAAGTTTTTCTCTAGTTTAGGGAATTATAAATACACAAATGATAAAATCTGTGTAAGTAAACATTATCTAAGCAGGAGTTTGTTCATTTGCACAGAATAATGTTTATCATGAGCATTATTAATGCATTGTCTGGTTATAACAACTGGACTATTAAGAGGAGGTTACCCAAATGAGTTTGAAAAAAGTAGCAATTAATGGTTTTGGAAGAATTGGTCGCCTTACACTGCGTGCCGCTCTCAGTCAATCCCTTCCCTTTGAAGTGGTTGCCGTCAATGATTTAGGGAGTCCCGATTTATTAGCTCATTTGCTCAAGTATGATTCAGTTCATGGCATCCTTCCCAACACGGTGAAAATTGATGGTAGCACGATGATTATCGACGGTAAACGTATTGAAATCCTAGCGCAAAGAAGTCCGCTGGACTTGCCTTGGAGTAAACTCGGAGTAGATATCGTTATTGAGTCCACTGGTCATTTCACGAAACGTGATGCCGCAGCGCAACATCTGACTGCAGGCGCTAAAAAGGTTATCATCTCCGCTCCGGCTAAAAATGAAGATATCACGATTGTCTTGGGAGTTAACGACGATAAATATGATCCTGCCAAGCACCATGTTATTTCCAACGCTTCCTGTACAACAAACTGCCTTGCTCCGGTGGCCAAAGTTTTACTTGACGCCTTTGGCATTGAACAAGGGATGATGACAACCACTCATTCGGTTACCAATGACCAACGTATTTTGGACTTCGAACATTCAGATTGGCGTCGGTCTAGGGCCGCATATCAATCCATGATTCCTACGACAACAGGTGCGGCTAAAGCGGTTACTCTTGTCTTACCAGAATTGGAAGGTAAAATGAATGGGTTAGCGGTCCGAGTTCCTACGCCGAATGTTTCCTTAGTTGATTTTGTGGCAAACTTGACCAAACCAACTACTAAGGAAGAAGTAAACGCCACCCTGCGCCAAGCCGCAGATGGTAAATTAAAGGGAATTCTCGAGTATTGTGAGTTACCCTTGGTTTCCCACGACTTTAATGGTAATCCCGCCAGTTCCATTGTCGATGCCTTGTCGACCATGATGATTGGAGATCGTATGGTTAAAGTATTGGCTTGGTATGATAATGAATGGGGCTATTCAAGCCGCGTTGTGGACTTAGTGAAGCTTATTGTAGCGAAAGGATTGTAAATTAGGAGGAGATGTACCATGAGAAGGACTAAAATTGTCTGTACAATCGGGCCGGCAAGTGAGTCCAAAGAAAAGGTTCAAGCTCTTCTAGCGGCAGGGATGGATGTAGCACGACTCAATTTCTCCCACGGAACTCATGAGGAACATGGTCAGAGAATTGCTGTTCTAAAAGAGGAAGCTGCTAAAATCGGCAAGCATCTAGGTATTCTTCTCGATACCAAAGGGCCGGAAGTACGCACTGGCATGGTACCCGAAGAGGGCATTACTCTTGAAAATGGCTCTGTCTTTAGTTTGGATACAGATCTTAGCCCTGGCGACCAACAACGGGTTGGAATCACCTATACCAACTTATGGCGGCAAGTTGACGTAGGTACCCATATTCTTATTGATGACGGCCAAATTGATTTGGAAGTAACCGCAGTGGACAATAAAATTATTCGCACTATTATTCGAAACGGTGGAGTTCTTAAGTCGCAAAAAGGAGTTAATGTTCCAGGTGCGCTCATCGACTTACCTGCAGTCACGGAAAAGGATATCGACGACATTCGTTTTGGTATTTCCCAAGGGATTGACTTTATTGCCGCTTCCTTTACTCGCAAAGCTTTAGATGTTCTGGCTGTGCGCAAGGTAGTTGAAGATATGGGAGCCGATGTCCACATCATTGCTAAGATTGAAAGTCAAGAAGGACTGAACAATCTAGACGCTATACTTGAAGTCGCTGATGGGATAATGGTGGCACGTGGAGATCTTGGGGTGGAAATTCCAGTTGAAGAAGTTCCCATCAGTCAGAAAGACATGATTCGTAAGTGCAATTTATTAGGCAAACCCGTTATCGTTGCAACACAGATGTTGGATTCGATGATACGTCAACCTCGGCCTACCCGAGCGGAAGCAAGTGATGTTGCCAACGCAATTTTGGACGGAACAGATGCAATTATGTTATCGGGTGAGACAGCGGCTGGTCATTTTCCAGTAGAAGCTGTTCAGATGATGGATAAAATAGCCAAACGTACTGAACAGACTTCCTTAGAGGCTCAGGCTAACCGGCATCCTCAGCTTAACGTAGCCGAGGCTATTTGTTATGCAAGTTATACAATAGCTAAAGACCTTGAAGCTGTTGCCATTATTACCCCCACGCATTCGGGTTTGACTTCCCGTATGATCTCTAAGTATCGGCCCATTGCCCTGATTGTCGCTGCAACGCCCTATGCTTCAACGGCAAGAAGACTATCTTTGCAATGGGGTGTTCAACCCCTGCTTGTCCCACAAAGTTCAGGAACAGATCAAATGTTGTTAGTCGCTGTGAATGCTTCCTTAAATCAAAACTATGTTCATTCGGGGGATGTGGTAGTGATCACCGCGGGCGTTCCTATCGGCCAGGTGGGCTCAACAAATATGATCAAAGTTCAAATCTTAGGGAATATTATTGCCAGAGGGATGGGAATTGGAAGAAAGTCCTATTCCGGGTTCGCACGCAAAGTTAAATTTCCAGAAAAGGATGCTTTCGATGATGGGGATATTTTAATTGCAGAGACAACTGACGCGAGTTTTGTACCACTGATTGCCCGCGCCGGAGCATTAGTTGTCGAAGAGGGCGGTTTAACATCCCACGCAGCTATTGTCGCCTTACAATATGGGATTCCGGCGATCGTCGGCGCTCGAGAGGCTTTTGCTAAGGTAGACAATGGCCAAACGGTGACAGTAGATGCCTTGAGCGGTGTGATGTATGAAGGGTGTGTCAGTATTCTCTAAGGCATAAACAATGGAGGAGGGAGATCGTGAGTTCTGAAAGGCAAGATGAAATTCATTTCTTACTTCAAGAACATGGCAATTTAACCGTAATCGAATTAGCGCAGCGGTTTAAAGTATCGGAAATGACGATTCGTCGAGATCTCAAGAATCTTGCCGCGTTGGGTTTAATTCAACGTGAACATGGACGAGCGATTTACCCTCCTGTGCCAATGGATACCTTATTAATGATGAGTATGGGCGAGGCTGAACGTGAAAAAGCTAGAATTGGACATTTAGCTGCAACCCTAGTCTCAGAAGGTGATTCCATTATTTTAGATGCCGGGACTACGACCTTGGCGGTAGCCCAAGCCCTGAACACAAAATGTACCGTGATTACTAATTCCTTGCCCATTGCTAGTGTACTAGGAAATCGAGATGGAATTACGATACTGATGACTGGGGGAGAAGTGCGAAACGGCACCTTTGCGCTGGTCGGTCCAATGACAAGATCTGTCTTCAAAGGCTTCAATGCCGATAAGTTGTTTTTAGGAGCTACAGGAGTAAATCTTGAACGCGGTTTGTCTACCGCTAACATGTTAGAATCTGAAGTTAAACAAGCCATGCTCAAGGTAGCCAAAGAAGTTATCCTAGTTGCTCACAGCGCCAAGATTGGCCAAGTTAGTTTTCATACCTTTGCCCAATGGGATCGCGTTCATATACTTGTGACCGACTCGGAATTACCCGCATCGGTCAGGCAAGAACTTGAAAGTATGGGTGTCAAAGTTTTTCTTGCTTAGCTAAGATTTCGATAACAAATTACACGCAAACATAAACACCCGCGTAGAGTATACTTAATCATTGTACACTTTACGCGGGTGTTTGCTTTTATGGTTGATATCTTATAGGTTATTAATTAGGCAGAGTTAGTGAATCATTAATATGTCTTTTGAATCCTTCTAAGTCGTGGGCGAAATTTCCTGTGTTCGTCATTTGATCATCAATCGTATCCTTGTCGATAGTACTATGGGCACGGTTGTTTAAAACATCAATTAGTCCAGCTTCCTGTAGCTCGCTCGCAATTTCAAAGAGAGATTCTCGTTTAGTACGTGGTAAACAATTGACAAAACGATTTATTTTTACAGGGGGGACGAGATTTCGGAATTTTACTCCTCCATACTTCATTATGCGTTCCGGCAAGAATATCCTCCTCCTTAATCCGAATTAAAAACAATTCCAACTTTATTATTTGTCTTTTGGTCAAAACAAATACATTTTAAATATAATTAAGACTCTACCTCTGGAAAAGAATGATGGAATTAAATTTATTGTCAAAAAAGATTAAAAGAGAAAGACGATAAGAGTGCAGTCTGTTCTGACCATTTGGAGAAGAACAGACTGCACTCTTATTATCCTTGATTCCCGATTTTTGTGACTATTCAGGTACTCAGTTAATCAACCACAGATTACACAGATTAACACAAAATAAATACATTTTGGCTCTAAACTACAAATCGCTTGTAACTCAATTGATGATCGCCAAAGTTGAT
>OMOF01000341.1 GCA_900290375.1 Candidatus Desulfosporosinus infrequens | reverse complement strand
TAAGGCAGGAAAGTCCTTCCTTTTGTCGAAGTGTTTGAGGTAGAAGGGAGGGATAAATGTGCATTGCGAACTATTGAATAAAGACGTCCTAATTGATGTATGGAAAGAAATCAAAGACGCAAAGGATAACATTTTAAAAACAGTGTATAAATGTAGCGAATGTTACGTAGAAATTACTGGTGGTAGAAAGATGTTCAAATATTGCGATAAAATGGGCGACGAAAAATGTTTATTAAAATTAGAACAATATAATTAAAGAGCCGAAGGGCTCTTTTTTATTGGAATAAAGAATCATGGTTAATCAAATAGAAAAACTATAGTAAGGTTCGCGCAAGAGCAATGGAAAATACTCAATTAAGAGATAAATTAAGGGTTAATCATAAGATTAACCCTTAATTTATCTCTTAATTGATCTTTACGAATAGGAAAATTTATTTTGGTTTTTTTACTTGCTTTGGTTTTTTAGTCTCCTTCTTATTAGGACTTTTATCGCCCATCTTCAGTCACTCCTTCCGTATCTAAAATATAACATAGAAATTCTTCAAAGAAAATCCGACTATCTAGGCAAGGCACAATTGACTAGATTATTTGATTGCTAGGATTGTGATTTTTGCATAAATTTCTCCCTCAGCGAGTCAAATGTGTCAAGCATTGTAATACAGGATATTGCAGTCTGAAAGACGAACTATCATAATATACAGAAGGCTATAAAATGGAAAGCAGGGATGGGGATGTTTAGGCATCGCCTACTGGAGAGAAGGGTAGCCAAGAGATGACAGAATATGAGGAGCTCAGAGCGAAAGTTAACAAACTCCAAGAGATGCGTATTCTTCTGACAGCTATTATTGATTCGACTCAGGATGCGATTTCTGTTGTGGATGAAAACGGACTGGGAATTATGATAAACCCTGCGTACACACGTTTGACAGGCTTAACTGCGGAGGACGTTATCGGTAAACCTCCTACAGTGGACATAGCTGAAGGGGAAAGTATGCACTTGCAGGTTTTAAGAACCCACCAAGCAGTCAAAGGGGTTTCAATGAAATTAGGGCCTAAACGTAAAGAAGCGATCGTAAACGTTGCGCCGATTTTTGTTTCTGGGCAGTTTCGTGGAACCGTGGGTGTACTTCGCGATCGATCAGAGATCCATAAACTTTCCGAGGAATTGGAAAGAGTGAAACGTTTGATTCGTCACTTAGAAGTAAAATATACATTTAGTGACATCATTGGCGAAAGTGATGTAATTAAAGCGACGATCGAACAAGCTCAACGTGCAGCAATAACGCCTGCGACAGTCCTCTTGCGCGGGGAAAGCGGCACTGGCAAAGAACTGTTTGCTCATGCCATTCACCACGCCAGTGAACGAAAAAAGGGACAATTCATTCGAGTGAATTGTGCAGCATTGACGGATAGCCTTTTGGAGAGTGAGCTGTTTGGTTATGTCGAAGGGGCTTTTACAGGAGCAAAACGTGGTGGAAAAGTGGGCCTATTTGAAGAGGCAAATGGGGGAACGATTTTTCTCGATGAGATTGGAGAAGTAAGTCTTAACCTTCAGGCCAAGCTCTTGAGAGTACTGCAAGAACGAGAAATTGTGAAAGTCGGAGATAATCAGTCGTTTAACGTAGATGTTAGGGTCATATCGGCTACTAATGCTAACTTGGAAGCGGAATTGCGAACTGGTAAATTCCGAGAAGATTTGTATTATCGGTTAAACGTTATTCCAGTCATCGTTCCACCCTTAAGACAGCGAAGAGACGATATTCCCTTACTTGTTCACCACCTCATTGGAAGTTTAAATCAGGAATACGGGCGCTGTGTCGAGCTGGTCAATGAGGAAGCTTTGCAAATTTTGATGGGATATCATTGGCCAGGAAACGTTCGTGAGTTAGAAAATATTTTGGGTCGAGCGATTATTAACATGCGTATTGGTGAAACGGTTGTGGAGCAACATCATCTCCCAGTTTTAACTCTCCCGAATGTAAATTCTACTGAAGCGTATCCAAAAATAGGTAACTCAACTTTGTCAGAAGAGGAGAGCGGGTTTGAAGGGTTGCAGCGGCAATGGGAACGTGCTTTACTATTAGCTACTTTGCAAAGAGCCGGAGGGAATAAAACGAAAGCAGCCCGACAACTAAAAATGTCGATCAGGAATTTCTATTACAAACTTGAACGGCATTCTCTTATTTAGGGTGAAATAGATATCTGCAAATTATTGCAGGCAAATTATTGCGAATGTGAATTAATTTGCAGCATTTTCGACATAATTTTACCTGTCCTGCAAGTAGACTTTGGAGATTAGGAATCAAGTAGGCTCAAGAAGTTTAGGATCGAAGAGCGAATCAACCAATGCAAACAGTTTGGTCAAGGAAAGAGGGGAATACGTTGGAAGGGTCAAATCGCAAAGAAGAACGCATTAACGGAGAAGTGCTTTTTAAGGGGCGAATACTCTGTCTGGAACGGGATGTGGTCCGTTTGCCAAATGGACTGGAATCATCCCGTGAAGTGGTTAGGCATTCGGGTGCAGTAGGAATCGTTGCCTTACAGGATCAGCAGGTGCTCCTGGTGCGTCAATACCGTTACGCGATTGCTCAAGAAACCTTGGAAATACCGGCTGGAAAACTCGATTTAAATGAAACCCCTGAAGCTTGTGCACAGCGAGAACTGCGCGAAGAAACCGGTTATAGAGGGACTTTGGAACCTATCAGTACTTTTTATACTACGCCAGGATTTACGGATGAAGTGATACATCTTTTTTTGGCCCGAGATTTGGTCTGGGACCCATTAGATCCGGATGACGACGAATTTATAGGTGTGGAAAAAGTACCCTGGGATGAGGCCGTACTCCAGGCACAACGAAGTGAGTTTAACGACGCTAAAACCTTGCTTGGGATTTTACTTGTTAAGGAGTTGTTAGGATGATTTTTGGAGTTGAGTTGTGGACATACTTTGCTCTGCAGTGGAATAAAATCCCATAGAGACGTATGGGAAGGGGTGCAGAGAATGTGGAAACAACTTGGCAGACATATTCGTCAATATTGGGTCATTTATCTCACGCTTACGAGTGTTTATCTTGCAGGTGTGGTGTTTGGGGCGGTTGGGGTCGGTGCTTTGGGAGTTTCTGAAACTTCCCAGCTTGGTAAATTCTTGGACACACTCTTGAAGAGTCAACCGAAAACATTAGATCCTGCCTTTTTAGAGCAACTTGCCCGGGATATGTTCATTATGATGGCTGGAATTTGGATTTTAGGACTCACTATCATCGGTGCTCCCTTGATTTATCTCATTGTCTTTACCCGAGGGTTTATACTCGGGTTCACAGTCAGTTTTATCATCGGAGTGAAAGGTACGCTGGGGCTCGTCCTGATACTAACGACCGTACTTGCACCAACTCTCCTGGCCATTCCGTTA
>OMOF01000173.1 GCA_900290375.1 Candidatus Desulfosporosinus infrequens | reverse complement strand
CATAACGGTGACTGCAGATACCACGGCAGTGACAGGGACTTACCACTTCACCGCCACCAGTGGTGGAGTGACCTCAAGCCCGGTGGTAGTGACGGTATCCCAGGCGGCACCTTCATCGGTAGCAGTGACAAGTATCACGGTAACAGGAGCGGGCAATGCCACCTCAGTGCAGAACGGAAGTACATTGCAGATAAGAGCGGCGGTCTCACCGTCCAATGCGACCAACCCCAGTGTCACCTGGTCGGTAACTCCGGGCACCGGCACGGCAACGATCAGTCCCACAGGCTTGTTAACGGGAACCGGAAACGGCACAGTCACAGTCACAGCAACAGCCAATGATGGATCAAACGTATTCAGGACAATGACAGTGACGGTAACTCCGACTCCGACTCCTACTCCGCCCAACAATGGTGGAGGTGGTTCGCCTACTCTAACGCCAACTCCTCCTACAATCACAGGTGTGGTAGTAGACGGTACAACAGGTACGAAGGTTTCCAATATAACAGCCACAGTAACCACAGCTACAGACGGTACTGATACAGTCACCATGAGTGCAACGCAGACAGTAGAGCTAAAACAACCTGACGGTACTGTAAGTCCAATAACCGATACCTCTAAAGTGACGATTACTACATCAACAGGTGCAGCTGTTCCAGTTGCTGTCGATGGAACAATCCAAATATCAAGCCTAGCTAAAGGGACAAATAACAATTTTAGCATAAGTTACGATTTAGGCAACGGTCAAAAAATCATCATGGGCACCATGAACATCACTGTCGACAACAGTGGAAACGTTACTTTAACAACCACATTAATCGATCCTTACGGCATCATTACAGATGCAGCGACAGGAAAGAGTATCTCTGGAGTAAATGTAACCTTGTACTACGCCGACACAGCACAAAATAAAGCAGCAGGTAAGACGCCTAACACAGTGGTTCAACTTCCAAGCATTGATGGCTTCAAGCCCAACAATAATGCCGATCCACAGGTTAGCGATACTTCCGGAGCCTACGGTTTCATGGTGTTCCCTAACTCAGATTACTATATCGTTGCAACCAAGGACGGATATGCTAAATATACAAGTCCTACCATATCGGTAGGGCAGGATATTGTTAAATGGGACTTCAAAATGAATGCTATAACTGTAACCTATGACGGTAATGGTAGCACGAACGGCAGCGTGCCAACCGACAGTACTACTTATGCTCAAGGAGCCACTGTTACTGTACTAGGCAACACAGGCAACCTAGTGAAAACAGGGTATACCTTTGTGGGCTGGAACACAGCGGCCGATGGAAGCGGCATAAGCTACACTGCAGGTAGCACCTTTGCTGTGGGCAGTTCAAACGTAATATTATACGCCCAGTGGACGGCGAATCAGACCTATACCGTAACTTACAATGGCAACGAAAATACCGGAGGAAGTGTACCTAGTGACATTAACAACTATACATCAGGTGCAGCAATTACAGTTCTTGGCAACACAGGCAACCTAGTGAAGACAGGTTATACCTTCGCCGGATGGAACACAGCAGCTGATGGAAGTGGCACGAGCTACACTGCAGGTAACACCTTTGCCATGGACAGTGCCAATGTCACGCTGTATGCCCAATGGACGGCGAATCAGACATACACCATAACCTATGACGGTAATGGTAGCACGAACGGCAGCGTGCCAACCGACAGTACTACTTATGCTCAAGGAGCCACTGTTACTGTACTAGGCAACACAGGCAACCTAGTGAAAACAGGGTATACCTTTGTGGGCTGGAACACAGCAGCCGATGGAAGCGGCTTAAGCTACACTGCAGGTAACACCTTTGCTGTGGGCAGTGTCAATGTCACGCTGTATGCCCAGTGGACGGCGAATCAGACCTATACCTTGACCTATACAGCAGGTGCCAACGGAAGTATTATCGGCACTACGCCACAGACTGTACCCAGTGGAGCTAGTGGAACCCCTGTAACAGCAGTTCCAAATACAGGTTATTACTTTGTATATTGGAGTGACGGAAACACATCAGCTACAAGGACTGACAGTAATGTAATCAATAACTTGGATGTAACTGCAACATTTGCTCCAACTATAATTTCGTCAGGTGGGCACGGTGGAGGATCAACAGTACCAACAGTACCAACAGTACCAACAGTACCAACAACACCAACTACGCCAATAACTCCACCAACAACACCTATAACTAGTGTAACAAGACTTGCAGGTGCAAATAGAGTAGATACTGCTATTGCTATTGCAAAAGCAAGTTATACTGGTCAACTCTCTAACGTAATACTTGCAACTGCAGATAACTTCCCAGATGCTCTTTCGGGTAGTGTCTTAGCTCATAAGCTCAATGCTCCTATTTTATTAGTCGGAAGCTCAGCAGATGATCAAGATAAAATATTATCTTATCTAAAAGATAACCTAAGTACAGCAGGAACAGTCTATGTCATCGGTGGTTCATCTGCAGTAGGTGACGATATAGTATCTCAAGTAACTGCTGAAGGATTTACTAACATCACAAGATTAAGCGGAGCTGACAGATACGAAACTGCCTTAAAAATTGTAGATGCTCTCGATGTCAAAACAGGAACTCCAGTAGTCTTAGTCAATGGTGAAAATTATCCAGATGCCCTATCAATCAGCAGTGTAGCAGCTGATATGCAATATCCTATCTTCCTAGTTAATGGAGATTCCTTGACCGATGCTGTGGCTCAAAAAATTACTACTATTAATCCAACTAAAGTATATATCATCGGATCACAAGGTGTTGTAAGTCAAGCAATTCAAGATCAAGTTACCAAATTAACCTCTTTAGATCCTTCGAACATCGTAAGACTGGGCGGAGCAGACAGATTTGAAACCTCATTAGCTGTAGCTCAATATTTTAACCAAACTGGGCAAACTACCTGTATAGCAACTGGAAATAATTTTCCGGATGCACTAGCAGGAAGTGCCTATGCAGCAAAAGCAAATGCACCCATTATCCTGACAGGTTCAACTTTATCAGACGATGCAATAGCATATCTGAAAACAAGAAAAATGACAGGCGTAACAATTTTTGGTGGAGAAGGTGTTGTAAGCAAAGACATTGAACAACAGCTTTCACAGATATTAGCTAAATAAGGACTTGTTTGTGCAGCATGAAGAATTTGATTTTGTAGCTCAAAAATAGAGGGGGCGATTACTCGTCCCCTCTATTTTATTCGCGGTGACGATGATTCGAGTTTATAGGCGTATTAATCTATGATCAGTTCAGACCGCTTGTTGTAGTCAGGCGGCTTTGCCGAATTTACCACTTAATCCGACCATTCCACCGCCACATAATAAATAGTCTCCAGGCAAACCCGGCGGCTTCTTGGAAAGGTGTGTTGCTGGATTGGGATGTCTTGGGTGAGGTGGTAATACGAAAATAGGCTCAGCGGCAGCGAGACGGAAGATACGGCCAGAGGAAAAGTAATTTTCGATGACCTTTCTTTATGCCTTTCAAAGTGAGATAATTTTAAAAAAGGAAAAGGAGGTGTATCCACTGTTAGAAATCGAAAAGCCTAGAATCGAGTGCATCAAGCGTTCGGAGGACGACTCTTATGCAAAATTCGTCGTTGAGCCTCTTGAGAGAGGATATGGGATTACCTTAGGGAATTCTCTAAGACGCATCCTGTTATCATCTCTTCCAGGATCAGCAGTGACATCAATCAAAATTGAAGAGATGTCGGGTGTTTTGGAAGATGCTACGAATATTATTCTCAACATAAAATCCCTCGCTGTGAAAGGTTATACAGATTAACTTCGGGTTATACGTATAGAGGCTCAAGGCGAAGGGATCGTTACAGCCGCAAACATTATGACTGACCCAGATATTGAGATTTTGAGCACGGATTTGAAGATAGCTACATTAGAGAAAGATGGCCGACTATTCATGGAAATGACTGTGGAACGCGGCAAAGGCTACGTTTCAAAAACGTCAGAGGATACCATCGGAGTTATTCCCATTGACTCCATTTATACCCCAATTTATAAGGTTAACTACGATATCGAGCCCACCCGAGTCGGTCAGATCACGGACTATGACAGGTTAACCCTTGAGGCGTGGTTAAATGGCAGCATCTCGCCGGAGGAAGCTATCAGTATGGCAGCTAGAATGATGAATGATCATCTAAGTCTTTTCATGAGACCAACTAACAAACCAGATAATCTTAAAACTATAGAAGAAATAGATGACGAATCTAAGAACAGAATTTTGACCATGTTAATTGATAAGCTCGATCTGTCTGTTCGCTCCTATAACGCTCTGAGGCGTATGGGGATAGACAAAGTTGAAGATCTGACCCAAAAGACGGAAAAAGGAATGCTAAAAATGCGCAACCTTGGTATCAAGTCATTTGAAGAGGTAAAATTCAAACTTAAAGAATTGGGGTTAGGGTTTAAGGTTGATGAGGATTAATTGAAGTTCCTACTTTAAACATGACATCAATTGATGAAACCTTCTTTTTTTAAAGGACAGGTTTCCCCTTACTTCGCAAGAAAGTTATGAGATAATTAGTGCGAGAACATAAACCCATCCTCTTCTGACACCCTCATCTGAAACGTTGGGGGTCTTTTTTGTCGCCAGAAGTTTGGCGGTCTTACTGAATATGTAGGTTTGTCCGCCCGTCCCAACGCTACAATAAAGAAGTCCAAACACGCGGCGGCTTCGTGAATGGTGTGTATTGCTGGCTTGGGGTGTCTAGGTGAAGTTGGGGATCGGGGCATGCAGATCTGTCTACTGCTGCTAAATAAAGATGTCTCCAGGAAACCTGGCGGCTATGAAT
>OMOF01000467.1 GCA_900290375.1 Candidatus Desulfosporosinus infrequens | reverse complement strand
TGAGAACGATATTCCAGGCATATCTGGAATAGAAAGATCGCTCGCCTTGTCCACTTTGCGAATGAATTTGTCCGTGCCAAGTGTCAACACGCTACTGGGCTTAATCCATTTAACTAAGGTTGCTAAAACTTCTTCTGGGTTGATTGGTTTGGTTACATAATCGTTCATCCCGGCATCCAAGCTTTTTTCTCGGTCTCCACTCATAGCACTGGCGGTCATGGCGATTATTGGCAGGTTAACCAAGCCGAGTTTGCTCTGTATGNNTCCATTACCGGCATCTGCACATCCATCAACACGGCATCATATTTAACCTTTTCCAGTGTTTCTAAAGCAAGCAATCCGTTACTGGCTATATCAACCTCCAAGCCCGCTTGTTGTAATATTTCCTGGGCAACCTGTTGATTGATTCCGTTGTCATCGACCAACAAAATTTTGCTTCCCTTGATACTTGTGAACTGATTTGCAAGCTGACCCTTTAGCATTTCAAGACCAAAGAGAGTAGGTTTGTCCTTGGTGGCACTAAAGACATCCATGACAGCGTCAAATAGCTGTGATCCCGTTACCGGCTTAGTTAGATATTTTTTGATTCCAAATTTCCTCATCTCGTCAACCTGCTCCGATAGATCATAAGCCGAAACCACGATAATCTCCGGTTTCCGGACCATTCCGTCCATCATGCTAATGTGGCGGGAAACTTCGATTCCATCCATATCTGGCATATGCCAGTCTACCAATACCAAGTCGAATGGATTGCTCGGATCAGACTGTCTGAGAACTACCAGTCCTTGCTCCCCAGATCCGCTGCTCACGACCTTAAAATGCAGAGATTCTAGCATATTAGTCAAGATTTCCACCGCAATCGGATTGTCATCGATCACCAAGACCTTCATTTCATTATTTATTAGTCGAGAAGGCATGGTTAGATTCTCCTCTTTGGCTTGACCGTATTCGAATACTGCCGTAAAGGTAAACGAGCTACCTTGACCCGGCTCACTCTCAATCCATATTTTTCCACCCATAAGTTCCACAAGCCTAGCACTGATCGCCAAACCCAGACCAGTACCCCCATACCTGCGAGTGGTAGAAGCATCCGCTTGCGAAAACGCTTGGAATAACTTACCTTGCTTTTCTTCGGTAATACCAATGCCGGTGTCACTAACCGAAAACTGGAGGATTACTTCGTGAACCTCCGTATGTAGAAGCTCAATTTTAACGATGATTTCCCCTTTGTCCGTGAACTTGATAGCGTTGTTAGTTAGGTTGGCGAGAATCTGCCCGAGTCGTAGCGGATCCCCTTTCAGCTTTTGCGGTACATTCGCTGCATATTGAAAGAGCAGTTCCAAACCCTTCTGAGAGGCCTTCATATTGAGCAGGTCGGCCAAATTATTCAAGATGTCGTCTAAGGTAAATTCGACTACTTCAATATCCAGTTTACCAGCCTCGATCTTTGAGAAATCTAAAATATCGTTGATTATCCCTAAAAGGGCTTGAGCGGAGGATTGAATTTTCCCTAAATAATCCTGTTGTTTAGGGGTGAGTTCGGTCTGCAAAGCCAGATAGGTCATGCCAATGACCGCATTCATTGGCGTGCGGATTTCATGGCTCATGTTGGCCAGAAACTCGCTCTTGGCCTGGGTCGCCGCCTCGGAGCGAAGTCTCTCTTCATCCGCGATTGAATAAGCTTTTCGAATTATGGTTTGCATAATACCTAAAATCACTACCATTAAATAGGAAGGAAAATGGATTAGCATTATTTGTGAGAGATTAAGGAACTCTCCATTTACGTTAAACAAAATTAATCCTGTTATGAATAAACTTAATGGATATAGAATCAATGCTTTAGCTGGGGGAACAAATAAACCGTAGAGGACTGATGCAAACAACACAGAAATAGACCAATACAGGTTTGCGTTATTGTAATAAAGATTAATTAAGAAAAACACAGGGAGTGAAAAAGTAATTGCAATATCGTAATACAAGGTTTGGAATTTATTCATTGGTTTTTTTTGTGGCAAGAAAAGGAAACTTAAAAATAGTATTGCTACAAACATCCTTAGAAAAAAAGATTCCCAATATAAAGCATATATTTTTAATACGAAGTAAAACAAAGGATAAGCCAAAGCCCCCACAATACCAAGACCATGTAAAATATTTTGAATTAGCCGATAATCAATCTTAAAATAATACTTTAAATTGGAAGTATCAATTCTTTTGTTTGACATGTCATACCTCCTAATTAATTACAAGCAGTCACGATCTGGCAAATAACTTCAGTGGTCTTCCATCGGTTTCCTCACGACCCAATATGTTAAGCCACCCAGGCAGTAGCTACACCATGGATAGGATGCGCTATCGTCCATGGGAGAGAACCACTTACCTACAGTATAAAAACAAACAAGCATGGCAACCTCCCTGTTTATATTATGCTTGCTAAGCAGACCCTAAACTCTTAAGAAATCAAACCGAATGTAAAGCAAGCAATCATTTACTCTATTTTATATTAATACTAATTTCGACTTAAATATTGGAAATCCTTCCTAATGGTTAAATATTTTTTTCTATGCGACCCATGCTCAAGGCAACGGCTATATGAGATCCCTGATCATTGTTGGGACTATCACTAACTTTACTTACATACCTTCCGATTACCTGAAATTAAGAAAAATAAAAAACCAGAGGCTTTTTCTATCTTAGTATTTCAAATGGTAGATGGAATAAATGTATAATTAAAAAGGCTAAGGGAATTGATACAAACCAAGCCCAAAATGGTTTCTTGTAATGTAGTAGAAGGAGTGGAAACATTATGCAATTGAAACCAAAAGACAAATAGATACTCCATCCATTATGGTAAGAAAAGAACCCTGATATACATGAAAGGCATTCGATTGAAGTATAAACAATTGCACTGAAGAGGAATAAGAAGATATGTGTCATTATTTTATTTTTACTACTTTTATTGACCTTCGAGTAGAGTGCAAAAAAGACGAGACACGTACATGGAAAAATGACAAAGGCAATTATCAGCTCTATAAAATCACCGTTAAAAATCGGTGATTCATATTCCCAAAGGGTTTTGTTGGTTGATACAAAAATATAAGTTAAGTCTCCAATAATCATATACAAAATTGTCGGGTAATATAATGTCCAATTTCGCCAATCTCCCCATCTCCAGGCAATAAATATTGATAAGAATAATAGAGTTACATGGAAATCAAACATTCATTCACCTCCAAATCAGTTTGTAAGTCTTAGTCTTGAATAGATGGTATCCTAGTTTATCTTTGGGTATCTTAATCTACGCAACACCTAGATAGTGTTTCAGAAAGAAGATAGTCCAATACAATCATCAAACTCATTCATCATCAATCAATAAATGACAGAACCATAAAACAACTTTATAGTTGTCATCTAAACTATACCTCCTTGGTCTATTGCAAAATATAAACGCTCAACCATTAAGGTGAGCGTTCTACTTAATTTTTGTGTTATTCCTCATAACCGATACCCTTCCGACCCTCGCCGACACTGACCCCTTACACTCTCACAGCCAAACCTCAATCATAGATTAACTCCATTCAGCAGATCCCTTAACTTTTTTGACTCCTCTTTTGAAATCGTTACGCCCTTGCTCATCTTAGAGTGATCAGGCGACCATTCTCTTATGTCATACTTGGGATCTTTGTCGTTCCAACTAACGAGGCTAAGTTCCTTTGTCCATCCTTTTGCCGATTGTGATAGAACACCGATTATTTCTTTGATTTCAAATTTTATGTCTGCCATTATTTATACCTCCGTAATCTTACTTTCTACTCTCATTTTGACACATTAGTTTTAGTTTGTTCCATGCTAATCTCAACCACGTTTTTCTGCTTCGGTGATTTCTTTTGC